>CAYWVE010000001.1:0-10115 GCA_964461775.1 uncultured Candidatus Saccharibacteria bacterium
GAAATGCTCGAGATTATTCTCGAATACGCAGCAGAAACCTTAGCAAAAGAGATGCGAGCAGTGCATGCAGAGTATAGTTACTGCAAGTCTCATGCACCCGAGATCATCGAAATCAGCATCCTCTCCTCCCCAAAAGGCAAAGCGCTATACGAAGCATGGGATTCCGGAGATCGGACGGCGTTCGCCAACCTCGTCTACGAAGCCTACTCTGACCACCTCTGGAACGGCCTCACTATCGCGGAAGGCCATAAAACGGTCAAAGCCAAAGTGGTACAGTCGGCAATCCATACAGCGAACAGCGCACCTTAACCCCGTACCAACTCAGCAACCTGCATCTCTGACCAGAATGGATGGCATCACCCAAAGCTTCACCTATGTAGGTGAAGCTTTTTTCTTACCCCAACCCCTACATATACACCTGTCGACAATTACTGTACCCGAGGCGATATCTCAGACTTCAATCCTAAACTTCACCTCATCGTCATCCGTAATCCCTTCCGCTTTCCGGATCTGCGCCTTGAGCGGGAGTAGATAAGTTCCAGACTTTTTATCCGGAAATATTGAAGTCTCCCAAGTAGTCTTGCCTACAGTAACCACTACCGGGATCGAACCCCACCCTTTGGCACGCATCCCAAACCTGTCTTTGATCTCCTCACTCGTCAGCTGAGGAATAACCAAAAACCGCCACCCACCCATACCGGGGTACACTATTATATTCGATTTTAGGTGAAAGGTATTATCTCGCATTTCTAAATCAGTTCTTCAAGTCGTACCCTACTGTACTGTAACAAAAAAGCAGGGCCAATAGGCCCTGCTTGCTGTCATTCGCTCAAGGTGCCTTCCCGTCGTGCAAGCTCCGCATCCGTTTGAGCTTCTATCCGATCGCGGATCAGCTTGTAATCCTGCTCCAGCTGAGTAAGTGCCTCCACCCGCCCTTTATGGCGCCAAACAACGTATCGAGCCGCTCTTTGTACAGACCAATCAAGAAGAAGGCAGTCATGTCTCAACCATTGTTCATACCCAGCCTTTATCTCCATCCATCCTTCACGGAGGAGGCAGACTGTCCGTAGCACCTTGGCGTTGGTGTTCATCCATAGGTGGGGTATCCTCGACCAAGGAAACTCCTTCCTCCTCCACCTATCTCGGTCCCCTATGAGAGGCAAACTGTTCTGCAACAGCCTACCTTGGTCCTCTGCTAAACGCAGCTCACCCTGCACTTCATCAACCCACGCAGCTCTTTCCGAATCCTTGGCCATGATCTGAGTGAGAACCTTCTGCCGGAGCTTCTCCCTAGCAATCGCGTGGCGAGCTGCTCTAGTATCGATGAAACGCTTAGACACCCCCTCGTGCAAGAATGCAACGCGAGTTGGTCGGAGACCAGCAGCGCGCCAGAGTTCATCAGATTCAAATGCTATGCTGCTCCGACAGTTCTGGTATCGGTCGCATAGCTCAAGAATCAAGCAGTCCAGAGTCTCTTCTTTGGAAGCGAACCGGCGTAGAATGTCGTCAAGTTCTGCTTCCAGCTCACGGAGCTCCTCTGCAAGATGTTCCCAAGCACAAACTTCGGCCTGCAGCCAATCGCGAGATTCACAATCCGCAATCGCCCATCTCGCCCTTCTCCCTTCAGCGCGAGCAGCCATTAGTGCTTTCCCTTCAAGCTCCAGTTGGTGCTTTGCTTCCGCATAGGATCTAGCGATTTCGGCATTACGATTGCCCCACATAACATCTGCCTGATGATCCTTCAGTCGCTCAAAGAGCTCGTCGCGATAGGGCTTAAACGCGCTTCGCGCCAGAGCCATCGCGCCATGTAGGCGATAAAGAATAATCGCCCGACGAAGCAAACTCCATACTACATCGATACTCTCGCCAGCCTGTGCGGCATAGCTTGCCGCCAAAAACCAGTTGACCGAAATACTTTCCTCGAGGTGCGCCAGTTTCTTCGCTAGTTCAGCCGCCTTCACTACATTGCCGATGCTGTGGTAAACCTTAGCCCACGCGAACAGAGATCGGACCTGATCCGGACGATTCGTGGCACACTTGTATGCCAGCTCAAAGTAACGAGCCGCTTGCGGGAAGTCTTTCTTCGCACAACGAATGTGCCCCAAGTGGTAGTAGGGTAAAAACGCGATATTATCGTGCTCGAGCGACTTCAACAACAGCGGCTCAGCCAAATTCAGCTCTTCATTGTAGAACCAATGCAGCCCTTGGACGGTTAGCTGACGAGCCGTATTGACCATGGGGTCTAGCATCAGCCCATGAATGTCTTGCTGTACCTCTATGAGATCTTCGAATCGGTCACTCATCAGAACGGACATTTCATAGATCTGTCCGGCTACGCGGAGGGCATTTTCGTCCATAGCCCTGCGGGTTTGCCGGCCTTGATAGGCGAGTGTATTAGCAATCTCGTTAGAAGATCGCCTGATCTCGCGCCGAGTCTCGGACTGCTCGGCAGCAAAAGACTCTCGGGTTCTGCTCAGCTCGCTACCGAAAAACCCTCTGGTCTCTGCCATCTCGTCCTCGATCACATCGATGATTCCCGTCGCGGCTTTATCGATGGAGCCTGACAGGATTCGAGTAGAACGGCCAATAGCCTTCACCGTCATGGCCGAAGCATCCCACACCGACTGGTCCAGATCGTTAATGGCGCTGGCTACCTCGACATGCATAGGGTCGCTCGGCAGGAGGCTTACCTGAAATTGAACCAGCTCTGTCTTGGCCGAGTCCCTCAATTCTTCAAGGTAGCGGTTGCCTTGGCGAAGCTTCTCCGCCACATCGTGTTCAAATGTCCGTAGGGGATACTGACCCCAAATGTTCGGATCATTGCCCATTTTTGATCACCTCCTTATTGTGCAAGATGCACTGGTGAAACAGTTGACTCCATTCTAGGCCGAACTGCAAATTTGTCAATCCAGATATGCAAAATCAAGCTATACAAGTTAACATACAACCTCAGGCGCTAGATCACAAAAGCCCCCCCCTCTGCTAAGGCGACTCTTTCCGCAAAATCTTCTCCATCGGTTTTCCTTTGGCCAGCTCATCGATCAGCTTATCCAAATAGCGAACCTCTCGCATCAGCGGATCTTCGATCTCTTCTATCCGCACACCGCAAATCATACCCGTGATCAAAACCCGCGCAGAATTAAGCTTGGGAGCTTCGGCAAAGAAGTCTTCCAGATTAGTTCGCTTCTCCATCTGAGCTTCTAACTTTTTCTGACTATACCCCGTCAGCCAACGAATAATTTCATCCACCTCTGCCTTTGTCCGCCCTTTCTTCTCTGCCTTAGCAACATAATGGGGGTACACGCCTGCGAAGCTCATTGTATAGATTCGGTGTTTTGTCATATTGCCTCCCCTCCTTCAACAGAGCCACTTTACCGACTCGAAAATCACTTCTAAAAAATACCCCTACTTCACAACACTTGCGCCCCATCCATCAAACTCGACATCATATTCCTTCGCTAATTCTTCCATTCTTTTTGTTACTCCCCCTATTACATCAAGATGTAATTTATAACTCTTGGTAACTACAAGCGCTTGATCAGTATGACCAGTCATTTCTTCATATCCCTGCGAGATCAGATAGTCTTTCAGCTCATTCAGGCGCAACCTGTCTGCATCTCCATAGAAAAAGAATTCGATCAAATGATCTTTTTCGGGATCTGACCCATATTTAATTAGATTACCAATTACTTCTTGATTTTTGTTGGTTGATGCATCCAATGTTTCAGTCTTAATATTTTTGTCGTGATACATCTTCCATCCCACTATACCCGCAAGGAGTACTAGCAATATTATTGTAGGTATCATTTGCTTTAGATTCATAAATTGGTATTTCTTAGACTCCAAACCTGCAGGCGAAGGAACCACTACAGTTCCACATACTTTCCTATTTATCTGGCTACTTCCAGATTACCATACCAACCCATCTCAAACGATCAGGCTTTGCTCCAAAAAGTTGACGCAGACAGGATTATTTGATAGCTTGTGCCCTGTATTCATCTGAACCTTGAGAGGTGATCAATGCAAGTCAATGTTACAACTGGTGGATTTAGAGGTGGAAGGTCAAGCGAAGCCGCCAAAATTTTGAAGATGCTGGACATTCCCTATTCCACAGAGCACAGCTGGAGCCCTCTTCACGAGGACTTCTCAGCCGAACTCATCCGGTACGACGACATGGGAGAAGCTGTGGTAGAAACTGAGTGTGGCTGGTGGTACTTTCGCAACTGGATCTTTAAACATGGCGGAGTCAGCCAAATCCTCTTCCTCTGGCTGATTGCGCGCCTCACCGCGCAAAACAACTTTGCAACAAGTGCCATGCCACTCCTCATCACCGCAATGCACCATGCCGGCATCCCCGGGATACAGCCACTCTCAGGGCCTATGCCCTTCTCAAAAGCAATAGCCTGGTGGACCCGCGAAATCCGCAATGGATGGGTCACCCCTCCCAAGGGCCCGCGAGGAGCATTCGTCCTAACTCGTGAAGGACTATGTGCAGTCGAGGAACTTTACCAGCGCCTTAAGCAGGAAACCTCTCTCTTCCCCCGGTTCAACACGGAAGACATGCTGGGGCTGGTTCAAGACGCGCTCGAGCGCGAATATGCTAAAGAAGCGGTAGCAGCATAACCCTTTCGTTTCATCAGCACCAAGTCACTATCGTTCCCATCAAAGGCAGCACCAGCTGCCTCTTTTTATTCCAAAATCAACAGGTTTACTACCTACCGGCAGATAGCTCATCAGGCAACTATGCCTTTGCTTCCGTATCGATCATCCAACCAACACCAAATCTGTCTGTAAATGACCCGTAGTAGTCACCCCAAAACATATCTTGCATAGGCATCTCTACCTTTCCACCCTCCGAAAGAGCAGCAAACAACCTATCTGCTTCCACGCGAGTATCTGGGCAGAGGGTGATATAGATGTGATTACCACCAACATATTTCTGACCCATCCACTCACAATAATCGCTCCCCATAATGTTGTGCCCTGCAAGAATATTTAAGCTAACATTCATAACTAGATTTTTATCTGCTTCGGGCACGGGAGGCTGACCCTCCTCTACTGGTGCTTCTCCATAACGGCTAAAGCCATCTCCCTCAAGCTCGGTACCAAAAACAGTTTTGTAAAAATTAAACGCCTTCTCGCAATTACGATCGAAATTAAGATAAGTGCTAACCGATGCCATATATGTTGATGCTTATAGTAGTAACCTAATTATATCAAAAACCACCTATCCCGACGTCTCGAGAGTGCTAGCTACTTCCTTCCATTTCTAGCAGTTTCTCTAAAACAATTGGAAGCTCTGCAAACCCCGCACTTCCGTTAAAATGCCTATGATTGGGCTGAATGATGATTTCAGAACCTAGCTTTTCCTTAAAATCTTCTGCGTTTTCCATAGGGACCATTGGATCGTTGTCTGAAAATAGTGCAATGCTTCGGCTTATATGCGATTTGATCTTGCTAAAGTTGATAGGAGTTTGCGCCCACTCTCAATCTATCTCCCTCTCGGCTTGGGTTTCCAGACCGGTAAGCGGACGGAAAAATCCAGCAACAAATACCACACCGCCAATCTCCGTATCTTCCGGGAGAGTTTCCAGATACCTAACGACTGCCTGACACCCCATACTATGTCCAACAAAATATGTATCTTGGTCTACAAGACCAACAGCTTCGGCCAGTGCGGGAATCCAGCTCCCAATATGAGGTGAGTCAGTGCCCGGAAGCTGCGGGACGCGCACCTCAAATCCCCTCCGCTCTAACTCATTTCTGAGCCAAGGAAACCAATCACTGTCCGGGGCCCCACCCCACCCATGAACCAGTACAACTTTTTTTATACTCTTATTATATTGATCTCGGCTTATTTACTAAAACACGCCTCTCAAGCGCCTATTCTCTAACCTTCGATTCTTAGCGGAGGCCACAGCTCAAGCCACCCCTTTTTCTGAACTCTAGCCTTTACGACATCTATACCACCCTTAAACTTCGGACACGGCCGCACAATCATATTTACTAAGTCGTCGATTCCGCATGGCGCCATAAGCTGCAGCTCCCCATTCTCAATCGTTACCCCGATAGCCGTAGCCGTCTCTGGCCAATGCGCCACCGCATCTTCAGTAGAAATATATGGATCGTCTTTATTCACCAAATGCATCCTTGCAAGGTTCTTTACCGACCACGCTACATCCAATACGGCTTTCAAATCTTGTTCCAGCGCTTTCTCTGTAGATTCGTTGATATCGGTTGGGTCAAAATAAACCAGATCAATATCGGTTGCGTGAGGCGCACCGTCGTTATCGCTCAAATGATTCCAAACCGTATTGCGCACAAAACCAGCCCCGATCACCCATTGAGGAAGCTTGAGAGTATCTGCCACTTCCAAGACACCCATCATCCATGGATCGGCCTTGATCAGAGTAAGAATATCCGATTCCGTCATCACACCCATACTATACCGCTCAATACAGCGCTTAATAAACTTACCTTGACGCACCTCCTGCGCTACTCTCCCAAGTCCCTTCTATAATCAGCTAATCCCTGAGAAAAGAGTGTAGCCCCGCCATGAGAGGGATGGCGTATTGCAGATGCTTCAATATTCAATTCCTTCAGCGTTCCTTCAGCAATCCTACCAACTGCAACGACTTTTTTAATGCCGTATATATCCATAAGGCGAGTTATGAATTGCTTGCCAACCTTGATTTCTTCTGGTCTAGGCGCTCTGTTAGTTAGCTCGTTTCCAGGCTTGTGCGGATGATATGGATATGTCGCCCACATTAACGGATAAAAGCCCAGAGTATCAAATGTCTTCCACACAATGCTTGCACTCGCCTCAGCGATGGGAGCTTGGGTATTCTCAATATTAAATATATCTCTGTCAGCGAAAAACGGATGGCTCATGACTAGTTTTTCGGAAGAAAACGGCATCCCCACCCTACCACAACCTCGATATCCAGGAGCTTCACCAACCAATAAAGTTGTTGGTTTAAGTTCATACATTTTCTTGAAATAACCAAGAAGATTTCTCCTCCTAATCTCGTTCTCTTGGCAAGAATAATCCCACGGGTTCTTTACATTCGGCGTGAGAGGATGTCTTGCGAGATCTTCTATAAATTCACTAATCTGGGCCTCAAACATAATTCTCCTGTATCACTTCTAGTGACTTTTATTGCCAAGGCAGCCCTTCTCTTGAGATCTACTTCTCTGCCAATTCCTTTAGCAATTTAAGCGCCTCAGGCCACGACTGGTCGAACATAGACTTGTGCTCAGGCAACACATCCAGGCTCACCGACAATTCCGTTCCGCCATCTGCTTCTTTGAAAGTATAGTTCTCAAATGAGGGAGCCCACTTCTTAGCCTCCTCGCTGGTCGTATCTACTACTCCATCCTTTACGATGCCAACATGCTCAATTGAAATAAACTCTGGCTTCCGGCTTTCCTTGATTTTACTTGCCATTCCCGTCTGCCCATCAGCTCCAAGGAACAAAATCTCCGAACCTTCGTTCCAATCCCCCACATACTGAGAGCCCGGGTCAAATGCCTTCGTCCACTCCTCATAAGTATCCTTGCTAAGCATGATATCCCACACCTTTTCCCGAGGTGCATTTATTTGTGTCGAAAAATGCATTGTTTCCATAATGTTGTTATTTGATTATTAAAACACTTACAAGTTTAACATTCTAGACAATCGACGCATATCAAGCACAGTAACCAATCACGGGTTAGCCCCAAAGAAGAGCCTTTGGCTCTGGTCACCTCGGGTTAACACCGCAGCTGACTACACCGGAATTCACCCCACCTGGCCTAGCTCGAACATCGCATCCCTAGCTACTGATAACCACCATCAACAGTAAGAGTTGCTCCATTTATGTAACGCGCTTGATCTGATGCGAGAAATACCGCAACGGAAGCTATTTCTCCAGAATCCGCAAATCGTCCCATGAATATCTTCTTTGTCTCCTCGTCAACAATTTCCTCTGATAGGTCCTGGTTCATATCCGTATTCACCCAGCCTGGCGCTATCCCATTAACACGCACATCCGGTGCCAGTGCGGCAGCTATGTTATGAGTGAGCGTTATGAGTCCTGCCTTCGAAGCATCATAGTCTAGCGAAAAAGGATTCATCGATTTGTATGCATTTGTGGAGGTGATATTTATGACAGTTCCCTTTGAGCTCAGTAGGGCTTCCCTTGCTTCTCGGATCAGAAGATACGGGCCAATCAAATTTGTATCAAGTGTGTCACGCCATTGTTGTTTCGTTTTAGAGTGCCAATCTAGGTCATATACAATTCCAGCGTTATTAACCAATACATCAACCTTTCCAAAAATATCGATTGCGGTTTTAACCAATTTCCGTACATCAACCTCCTCGCGCACATCCGCAATCAATGCTTCGACCCTTACTCCGAATTCACCGATGTCTACTTTTGTCTTTTCTAACTCCTCACTCCGTTGGAAGAGGTCATTTATTACTAATAAAGCTCCTTGTTGAGCAAACGCAAGAGCCGTTGCTCGACCAATGCCACGAGCAGCACCGGTAACTAGCACGACCTTATCTTTGAGGCTAGGATAGATTGTTGATTCCATATCTCAATTTTATTGCCTTTTAATTTACCATCATAAGACCAAAACCCGTTGCCCACTTGCTCACCTTTATACGCTTCTGGCTGGGGCGGTAGCATTGGTATCCCGCCTACTGGTGGGGCCCTCCGCTCGCTGCACTAAGGAAATACTACATCTTTTTATAACCCACTTCCAGCGGGTAGCAGCTCTCATACGAACACGCTGCGCTACTAGGTTCTCGTTCCTACCAACCCCCACAACAAAAAACTGGCCGCAAGACCAGCATTTTGTTTGGCTGGGGCGGTAGGACTCGAACCTACGCATGACGGGACCAAAACCCGTTGCCTTACCACTTGGCTACGCCCCATCTATTAAAACTGTTACCAGCCTAGATTATACCTTACCAAAGCTCTACCTAGCACGCAATCTACCCTCATCCCCCACCTTATCTCCAAATGATCTATAATAAAGGTACTGCAATATTATGAAAACATTTAACCTCAAACACGAGTGGTTTGCGCTGCTCTGCCTGGTCGCTGGGCTGGCGTTTGGCATCTGGGCGTATCCACAGCTCCCAGATCAGATCCCAAGCCATTGGAACATCCAGGGTCAGGTCGATGCCTATACCACCCCTGCTGGCCACCTAGGCATGTTTGGTGGGCTGTTTATCGGTATCTATCTCCTCTTTGCTCTCATCCCCATCCTGGAACCCCGGCAGACCCACTTAGCCGAGTCGATCTACTTCCTGCGTTTGACCAAAAATCTACTACTCGCCTTTTTCCTAATCCTCTTTGCCAGCGTTACCCTTACCGCACTAGGATTGGTACAGATCGATATCCCGCAAATCATTAGCTGGAGCGTCGGCATTATGTTTGTTTTGCTCGGCTCTTACATGGGTCGGATCAAGTCCAACTTCTTTATGGGCATCCGCACCCCTTGGACCCTCTCGTCCGATACCGTCTGGCAGCAAACTCATCGGCTGGGCAGCATATTGTTTATCCTGGCTGGTGTCAGCTTTATAGTCGGTAGCTTTCTATCCGGGCCATTCAACTTCATTGTGCCCATCAGCCTCACCCTCCTAGCTGCCCTGGGGCCTACTCTCTACTCGTACTGGCTCTACCGCCAAAGCTAACGCCTTCCATAGCCTTATAAAATCGCCCCAAATCGGGGCGATTTTGCATATCGCTTCGCATCTCCATCATCGTATTATCCGCTCCCAGCAAGCAAAACGCTTGACAAAACACCACCATTAGCCCATACTAGATCGTTTAGCTATATTCCTAACCGAATAGGAGGCACACGATGGAAACATATCAACAACCCACCCACTCTCCCGCAGATACCGACCTTAGCCCAAAAACTGGTATCGAAATCAGTAGTATTTCGCCTGATCCAGAAGCTGCTTCGGCAGCTACTGCGGAGCTATCTTCTTCGCTGGAGACAGATCAGATCAATCCCGAAACTACCCAAGAATCATCTCTGGATTCTACCGAGTTCCCCAATAATGCCGACATAGCTCTAAGCCAACTACAAGAAACCTGGCCAGAACAATACCGAGTCGA
>CAYWVE010000002.1:0-4325 GCA_964461775.1 uncultured Candidatus Saccharibacteria bacterium
ACTCAGGCTTGATAAAGGCCCAGATGCGATCAGAGGTATGGAGCTGATTATCGCCCACTGCCGTGCAAGCCATGTACAGCGTATCGTCTTGATCACAGCCCACATCCAGCACCCATTCGACATCATTCATCAAGAAAGGCACCATGGCCATCCGAATGTTCTCACCGGCGGGCTGATCCAGGTACTGCAGGCGTAGCGCAGCTGCGATGCCAGCATTGACTGGCTTACCAGCCATCCGGTGCACCCCTTTAAGAATGTCATAAATGGTGTACTGATCCTTACCGGTAATCTGTTTACCGGTGGCGAGCACCAGCTCACAACTCCCCCGGTAGATCGCGAGGTTACTGGCACTGAGAAAGACAGTCCGAAGGCACATCGTCAGAGGACCCAGGATGCGAGAGCCAACCAGCTCCATAGCATCGATGTAGTCGGCACCGGACAGTCCAGGCAACCAGACCTTTTTCCATGTCCGCCTCGGACCTTCGATGGCTCGCTGCAGCAACGGAAGAACCCACCAAAGCGGAAGACCGTCGGTAATCCGCCGGATGAGCTCAAACCATTTGCGAGTGAGCCGACCAAGATCTTCGTTGGATATTCCGACCTGACCGTCATTAACACCCCTAGCGTTCATGCGACAGTCCTTTAAACACCTCTAAGCATCTCAGTAGCTAAAGGTGCATGGTGGTTAGTTTTGACTGCAGCATGCAGCCACCACCTAATGGAATAAATGTAACACCTTTACCCAAAAAAGTCAATCCCAGAAAGGATTTTACAGCTTATCCAACCATACCCATTAGCGACCTCCTTATTCATCATTTGGCATTTATGTTTTAGGATTTACTCATGAGAGTACGCATCACCGGCGGAGATCTAGGCAATCGCTTTATCAAAACCCTGCCCACCCTGCGCCCCACCTCCGACCTTGTCCGCAAGGCTGTCTTCGATATCCTAGGTCCCAGGATTCAAGACGCTAGTTTCCTCGACCTCTACGCTGGCTCCGGGGCTGTGGGCATAGAAGCCGTCAGTCGAGGGGCAGTCCACGCCACTTTGGTCGACGACCATCGTCAGCACGCCGCCCTCATCCGCACCAATGTCGCAAGCGTCGGGCTCGAATCCTCCACCACCATCCGCCCTACCACTACCGCCAACTTTATCACCCTCAATACCGCTCCTTTTGACATTATCTTTGCCGATCCCTGGTACGAAGATTCGCTCGACCTCACCGGCTGGGACGCGCCCACTCTTCTGGCCCCAGACGGCCTAATCATCATCGAGCATTCGATCAAAAATCCCCCCAGCCATCCCAACACCCTCAAGGTCTTACAACACAAAACCTATGGAGACACTGCCCTCACCTTTTACACCCGAGCCTAGTCGGCTTCAGCCTAAAAGTTGGTTTGACCGCTATCAGTACTACATCCTGGGCGGGCTGGTTTTGGGGCTCATGATTGGTATTTATTTCTCGCTCCTCCCCGACCCCTCCCTCGCCAACGGTGCAACCAGCATAGCTACTGACGAAGTTTCAGTAGCAGGCGATACCAGCGCTACCCCCTCTACCAGCACCGGTCAGATTGTGGTCGATATAGCGGGTGCAGTCGCCAACCCCGGAGTTTATTATCTCGGCGCCTCCAGTATCGTCGAAGATGCCATCCAGGCAGCCGGAGGCTTTAGCCGCTTGGCCGATATCGACGAGATCGCCCGCACCGTAAATCGCGCCGGATTGGTCGAAGCGCATAGCAAGATCTACATTCCCAAAAAAGGTGACCGGCCAGTGGTCTATACCGAGCCGCCCACCACCAATTCGCCCGCCAATTCGAGCCCCAGCCTAGCCGGCACCAAGGTCAACATCAATACCGCCACCGCCACCGAGCTCGATATCTTACCCGGAGTCGGGCCGATCACCGCCCAACGGATCATCGACTACCGCATCCAGCAGGGCAACTTTTCAAATATCGAAGGTATCCAAAATGTCCCCGGCATTGGCCAAGCTAAGTTTGACCAGCTCAAGGATTTGATTACAATCTAATTCTAAGCCGGGGTGGCGAAATGGTAGACGCACTAGTTTTAGGGACTAGCGTAGCAATACATGGAGGTTCGAGTCCTCTCCCCGGCACCACAGACACACAATCGCAAACTAGCGAAGCGTTTGCGATTGTGAAAGGAGAGACGCTGAGCCTGGTAGATCAGGGAGCTTGCCGAGCTGATCGATAAGGAGAAGCCGTCTCGACGCGGTGAACTGGTATACACGCTAGTTTTAGGAACTAGTGGGGCAACCCGTGGAGGTTCGAGTCCTCTCGCGCCCACCAATTTGTGACTCTATCCTCTGTAGAAAAATCAGGGCTTTTTTGGTATAATACAAATCGTAAACACCTGTTCCTTGCTTTGGGGTCGAATGTATTTATCTGCTTTAGACATATTTTTCAAAACAACTACATGGAAGACAATCTCTTCAATGTATGGGGTGATGCCGTCCTGAATCCTCTTCAGGATCTGTGGGCTCGCTTCTTGACCTTCCTCCCAAACCTGGTTGGCGCTGTCGTCATCTTGGTCATTGGTTGGATCGTTGCCGCCGGTCTCGATCGGTTGGTCAGCCAAATCCTCAAGCAAGCCAAGCTCGATGCTACCCTAAACAAAATGGGTACCAAGACTTTGTTGGAAAAGTCTGGTCTCGATATGGAAGTATCGGAATTCGTTGGCGCCTTGGTCCGCTGGACCGTCTTGCTTATTGCCTTCTTGGCAGCAGCTGATGTGCTGGCTCTCTCCAATGTCACCGCTTTCCTCAACAGTATCTTGGCCTACATTCCAAATGTCTTTGTAGCCATTGGTATCCTGTTGATCGGTTTGTTTGCTGCTCACTTCTTTGCCGGCGTAGTCCGCGGCACCGTAGGTGCAGCTCGCGTCCAAACCGCCAAGCTCTTGGGTGCTACCACCAAGTGGACCATTTATGTGTTCACCTTGGCTGCCGCCCTGCAGCAGCTTGGTATTGCCAGCATTATCATCGATCGGTTCTTGACCGCTCTTTTCTTCATGTTGGCATTGGCTGGTGGTTTGGCCTTTGGTCTTGGTGGCCAAAAAGCCGCCGCCGAAAGCCTGGAAGACTTCCGCAAAGAAGTCGGCCATCGCAAGTAATTGCTTTTATCGGCAATCAAAAAACCCGCCAATTAGTTGGCGGGTTTTTTTGTACTAAATCTTAGTAAATCGAGGCACCGTCTGACCCGTAGAATCCTCGACCAACTCTTCCCATGCTACCACCGGCCGTACCCATACCGTCCCAGCCGGAAAATCACCACTATCCTGAAGCGAGCGATACACCACCACCGGTTCATGATCGGCCTCGCTGATAGCCCATGCGACTACCTCGTACTCTCCGTCTTTATAGTGACGATATTTTTCAGTATTCATATTAGCCCCTGATCATTGCCAAGTAGTCTGTGATCGGCCGGTATACTTCCTGGTCAAAATAATCTGCCACCTCTTCGGGTCGGATCCAGCGAATCTCCTGGATCTCTGGCGTCGGCAATTCCTTACCCGCATCATTCATGGCCAAAGCAGCAAAGTAATGAACATAAGCCGGGTAGGTTGGATGATCCCGCTCACCAATCTTGGTCATAATCTCGATCTCCCAACCCGTCTCTTCTTGCACCTCTCGCACCGCTGCGTCTTCAGGCGACTCACCCGCCTCCAGCTTGCCTCCCGGCCAGCTCCACTCTAGTACATATTTGCCATCGGCCGACCGGATCTGCTTGGTTGGCCGCACAAGCAATACCCGCCCCATTGGGTCTAGCACTACTACTCGTACAGATTCGACGACACTATTTTCCATACAATAAATTATTACAACCGACCCAGTCGCACCCGTACCGTTTGGGTCTGACCATCCCGCAATAGCTCCACCTCGATCTCGTCATTGGGCTTGAACCTTTGCAAAATAGCCGAGAGGCTCCTCAACTCCGATATCTTCTCGCCATTAATCGCCACCAGTATATCGCCTTCTTCTATTCCCGCCACATCCGCCGGGCCACCCGGCTGCACCGCGGCCTCTCCCGGGTTATCTCCCCGCGCCACCAGCGCTCCGGCAGCTACGGCCATCTCATTGAGCTGGGCAAACTCCTTGGTTATCAACACATACCGTACTCCCAAGCGAGGCCGCACGATCTCACCCTCTAGCACTACCGACTCCAACACCGACTTTACATTGTTGATCGGTATCGCAAAGCCAATCAGCTGTCCTTCGAGCGAAACAGCCGTATTGATCCCTACCACCTGGCCAGCAATGTTTACCAAGGGGCCACCCGAGTTGCCTGGGTTGATTGCCGCATCGGTCT
>CAYWVE010000003.1:0-4363 GCA_964461775.1 uncultured Candidatus Saccharibacteria bacterium
CTCAGCGAGAGCTTTTTTGAAATCGCCATAACCGCTATGGGCAAATTCGGTTTCGATTGTTTTAGGTGTCTTCCCCGAGAGCACCTGATAAATGGTGAGTAGGTTGTAGATACCGCGGCGCTCGGGATCGAATTTGACTACACCTTCCGAATCGGTGGTGGCGGACATGATTTTTTTGCGGATGGCCTCGGGGCTATCGGTGATGAGGATGTAGCCTTTTTCGGAATCATCGCTTTTGCTCATCTTTTTATCGGGATTTTGCAGATCCATAATCCGGGCTCCGGCTTTGCGGATGAGGGGTTTTGGGATGACAAAGGTTTTGCCGTAGCGCTTGTTGAATCGCTCGGCCAGGTCACGAGTGAGCTCGACATGTTGCTTTTGGTCATCGCCAACCGGGACCACATGAGTATTGTAGAGTAGGATGTCGGCGGCCATGAGAGCGGGGTAGAGGAAGAGTCCGGTACCAATTGTGTTCTGATCGGTCAGCTTGTGCAGTTTGTCTTTGTACTGTGTCATCCGGCCTAGCTCGCCCATGGCAGCGATGGTGGTCATAATCCAGCCGAGCTCGGTATGTGCAGGCACATGAGACTGGATAAAGATTGGGCAGCGCTTGGGGTCGATGCCAGAGGCTAGCAGCAAAGCCACCATCAGATAAGTGTTTTCCTTTAGGAGCTTGGGGTCTTGGGGAACGGTAATGGCATGGAGGTCGACAATTGGAAAGAGGGCGGTCTGGTAGCTGTTTTGGAGCTCTACCCATTGGCTGACTGCGCCAATATAATTGCCCAGCGTAGGGATGCCAGAAGGCTTGATGCCAGATAGGACGGTTTGGTTAAGCATAGAGGTAATTTATACTGTAAAGATACCATATGCTAAACCTAGTCGGCGAACCAGCCAAGAAAAGCGAGGTGGCGCAGGAGCTAATTGCTCTAGCTATTTTTGATGTATTGGAAAAGCCGCTGACGGCTGTAGAGATTCGTCGATATGGTTGGCGAGCCGAGCTCAATCTGAGCGATGTACGGCTGTTGGCTGAGCCGTATAGGTTGGTTGGAGATGGGCAGGTCCGATATGGGCTGAGCTCGAGCCATGTGGCTCGGGCAGAAAAAGCTGAGCAATTGATGGGGGAGTATTGGAGCTGGGTCTGGAAGAATCGGTGGTTGCTTACTTGGGTGCCATTTGTAAAAACGGTGGTGGTGATGAATAGTCTGGCATGGCAAAATTTGCATGCTAGCTCGGATATAGATTTGTTGGTTGTGACCGAGCCCGGACGACTCTGGTTGGCGCGTGGATGGATGCTGGTGTTGTTGAAGGTGTTTGGGCGTCGAGCTTGGGGAGGGGATCGGGCAAAGAAATTTGCTCCTGAATTTTTTGTCGATAGTAATCACCTGGATTTGTCTGATTTGGGATCGAGGAGCTTGTACTTGAAAGCGGTGTGGGTAGCCGACATGGTGCCGATTATGTACAAGGGGTGGTTTGAAAAGTTTTGGCAGGCCAACCAGTGGTTGGCGGAATATATGCCGGTGGCATACCGGATGCCTCGACAAGCTCTAGGTGAGAGTTTGCGGGATTGCTCGAAGAATTGGTTGGCGCGATTGGCGGAGCGAGTGTTGGGCGGTCGGTGGGGTGATGTTCTGGAACGGCAGGCGCGGGAGCGGCAGGAGAAGATGATCGCTCGGAGTGTAGAGAGGTTGGGGGAGCACCCAACTGTATTAACTACCAACTATATATGTAAGGCGTATTTTCGTGATACAAAACCAGAACGAGTCGATGAAGCCGTGGAACGATTTTTGGCTGGATAGGCTAGAGAAGGGTACGCTTTGGGTTACCTTGTTTTTGCTGTGGTGGCAGTGGCGGCATGTAATATTTGAAGCCAGCATTGGCTCCGAGTTTTTTGAATATGGAAGTGTAGCGCTGTATGCGATAGAGGTTTTGATGTTGCTCATGCTGGGGTTGGCGATGCGACGGCGAGGATGGCGAGAGGTGTTGGGGGTGGTGCATCCGGCCGTCTGGGGGTTGGTGGTTTTTGGGGTGGTCTGGTCGCGGGGTGAGGGTGTGGCGCTGGGGCTAATGGGGCATTGGATGATCGGCTTGGTATGGGCGAGCTGGGTGGCCCATAGTGTGACCAAGTGGAGTGATGTCTGGGTGCCGGCCGTGAGCGGGGCGTTTGCGCAAGCCCTGGTTGGCATCGGGCAATATTTAATAAATCAGTCTTGGGGATTGCGCTGGTTCGGGGAGTCAGTTTTGGATGCGCAGAAGTCGGGTATACCGGTAGTGGTGTCCGATGAGGTGCGACAGTTGCGAGCACATGGCATGATGCCGCACGCCAATATTTTTGGTGGCGTCATGTCGTTGGTATGGGCTGGTTTGAGCCGGTGGGGGTTGAGTGGTGGTTTGCCGACGATTGTGGCGATTGTGGGATTGGCGGTAGCGGTGGCCGTATCGTTTGGTCGGGCGAGCTGGCTAGTATTTGTAGTAGTGGGGCTGACGGGTCTGGTGGTGGCGGTTTGGCGCCATCGGCCTCGGTTGGCTTTGGGGATTGCCGCTGGGTTATTGGCGTTTGGGATCGTGCTAGCGAGTCAGTGGTCGTTTGTGCTGCCACGGGTTACTGCTGTGGGTGAGCTAGAAGAGAGGTCGATCGGTGAGCGAATCGAGAGCGTGGGAGTGTGGCAGAGCGTTTGGGGTCAAGATTGGTTGTGGGGAGTGGGCGCAGGCGGCTATGTTCGGGCGGTGGTGGAGCAGAATCCTGGAGGGAGTGTGTGGGAGTATCAGCCGGTACACAACGGGTGGTTGGTAGTGTTGGCTGAGCTGGGTGTGGTGGGGGTAATGATCCTGCTAAGTTTGGTGATCTGGATGGCTTGGGATTGTCGTCGGGGTTGGTCTAGGGTCTGGTGGTGGCTGGCCGCGCTGGCCGCGCTGGCGTTGGTTGATCATTGGCCCATGACCTTACACCAGGGCAGGGCGGCTTGGTTTTTTGCTCTGATAGCTATGATTTGGTGGCACAGACACCTTTCTCCTGATCCGAGTTTGGACTATAATGCAAAGTGATGGACGAAATACAATCTCAACCAGTAACGAAGGAGTCGCCCGTTGAGACCTCGGTCTCCGAGGCGGTGATTGAAGACCGGATCTTTGCGGCTTTGAGCTATATCTCGGTATTGTTTGTAGTTCCCTGGGTGTTGCGCTCAGATAACGAGGATATTAAATTTCATGTGAGGCAAGGCGTGGTATTGTTTGGAGCTGAGGTGGTGGTGTGGTTTGCGCTAGCTATTTTGGATGCTTTCTTGGCGGCTATATTGTCTGGAGGCGAAATTTGGTTGGTGCGGATGTTGGGAGCATTGGCTTGGATTTTATTTATGGCAGTGAGCTTGGCTGGAGTTTACTTCGCCTCAGTGGGCAAGCGGTGGCCTCTGCCGGTGATTGGCCGCCTGGCACGACGGATCAAGGTATAGCTTGAAAGATTCTGTAGGATCGGCTACAATCCCAGAGTTAATTTAGAGGGCCGTTGGCTCAGTTGGTAGAGCGCCTCCATGGCATGGAGGAGGTCACCGGTTCGAATCCGGTACGGTCCACCAATACAAAACACTCCCGCTTGGGAGTGTTTTGTATTTAAAGGATTGGCGGATGAAACCGGAGGTTCGCGTGTGAGTCTGCCCCACCCGATAGGGTGGGTAATATAGAATCTGTAGTATTTCCTTGGTGCAGCGAGCGGAGGGCTCCCGCCAGTAGGCGGGATACCCCTGCGGTACGGTCTTCCTTATCTCCCGCTTGGGAGTGTTTTGTATTTAGAGGATTGGTGGATCAGAACCGGAGGTGCGCGTGGGAGCTGCCCGTAGACGGTCTGCTCCACCTTAGGGGCGGATAAATGATATGATCTAGGGTAGCTATGAGATACGATCACCGCACAATTGAGCAGAAATGGCAGGCCTGGTGGGAAGAGCAGGCGTTGTTTGGTATGGGTGGACGACCCCAGGCTCCCAAGAAATATGTTTTGGACATGTTTTCCTACCCGTCAGGCGATGGCCTGCATGCGGGACACCCGCGTAGCTATACGGCTACGGATATCTTTGCCCGGTATTATCGGATGAGAGGTTTTGATGTGTTGCACCCGGTAGGGTGGGACGCTTTTGGTTTGCCAGCTGAGAACTATGCGATCAAGGCGGGGGTGCATCCGGCTGAGACGACGGCTACTAACATCACTCGGTTTCGCAAACAGATGCAGTCGCTGGGGTTTGCCTATGACTGGGCAAATGAGATCAACACCTCTGACCCGAGTTATTACAAATGGACTCAATGGTTGTTTAAGGTTCTGTTTGACAATGGCTACGCCTATCAGAGCGAAGGGTATGTGAACTGGTGTCCAAAGGAT
>CAYWVE010000004.1:0-4762 GCA_964461775.1 uncultured Candidatus Saccharibacteria bacterium
CTAAAACCCCTGTTTGGCGTGGCCACTGTTTGAACCCGACTACTACAACATAAGAGTCGGGTGAGTTTGGCCACTATGAGCCAAGTAAGGGGGTTTTAGCATATTGCCTAACAATTGGTGAGCGGGGTCAGTTTGGGTGCTACCCTTTGTTGACACAAAGGGTAGCTGGCGGGTGCGCCTGCCTGCCGGAGGCAGGCTGCACCAGAACAGCGCATATCAAATTTTTACCTCAAACCCCGCTGCCCTCCTATGCCCACCTCCCCCAAAGGCTGCGGCAATCGCCCCTACATCGATCTTGTCGTTTTCGGTCCGCAAGCTTACCTTTACTCGATCATCCCCCAGCTCTCGTATCAGCACTGCCAATCGCAAACCATCTACCCTATTCATCAAGCCAATCAGCCCACTCACATCATTCTCGCTAGCGCCTGTCTCCTCAATATCTCGCCCGGCCACTACAGTCCACAATATCCGGCTCTCCGGTGCATAGCGCATCCTATTTAGCAGCCTCCCCCACAGCCGCAATGCCGCTACACTAAACCGCTCGCCCTGGCTCGCCACTATCCTACTCAAGTTTGCCCCGCTCCCCATGAGCCGCCCGGCCACCTGCAAGCTCCGTTGGCTCGTAGTCACATGCTGAAAAAAGGCCGTATCGGTCGCCAACCCCGCCAATAGCATAGTGGCCAGTGCTGAATCGATCGGCTCACCCCAGGCTACAAACGCTTCACTCAGTATTTCCGTAGTAGAAGCCGCTGCGCTATCGCAACAATGCAGCCCCACCGTCAGCTCTTGGTTGGCATGGTGATCGATCACAATCACTTGCTCGGGCCAATCTATATTTAGCTCATTGTCTTCAAAAAATCCCGTCCGCTTCCACCCACCACAATCCAAAATCACCGCTACATCAAACTCACGCGGATCAAACTCATCCGAAATCTTGTATGCCATAGGCCAGCCCACCGCCAAATGCGGCAGCTCTCCTACTACCGCCATGTGCACCTCTTTGCCCCAACGCCTGACCACCTGATGCATCGCCAACAAGCTAGCGATCGCATCTACATCGGGTTGACTATGGGTTACTAGTAGGATCTTCCTCGCCCTCTGCAGCCTCTCCTGAATCTTCAGATATGTTTCGATCATGATCCTTGATGGTATCAAAGATATCCATAATCTTAAACAGTTGCTCTGTATCGCTAGCATACAAATGCAGCTTGGGCGCCCGGTGCAAGGCCAACTGGCCAAAAACGAATTCCTGGATCTCCCGCAAATGTCGTCCCACCACTTCGAAATCTCGCTGTGCGGTTTTTTTGTCGTAAGGGCTAAAACTCAGCCACACATCGGCATTTCGCAAATCCGGACTCACCAACACCCGGTCGACTACTACCAATCTACCAATGCCCCACTCGCGGCCTTCGACCGACAAAAACCTGCCAATCACCCCTTGGAGTAGGGCTGCTAGCTTATTTTGTCGTATGCTTCTATCCATAACCTTACTTCGATGGCTCCACGCTCAAGCTTACTTTGCGGGTATCGACCCGCACAAACTCTGCAGTGTCCTCCGGCAAGATTGGCTTTAGGGTAGTTTGGATCAAGAAACCAAAGTCATTACCAGCAGTGGCTTGCTTGACCTCGTTGGTCAAATGCTTGATCAGCTTCACCACCCCTTCACCTTGCAGCTGACCATCACGATAAAATCGAATTACATTACCCAGCTGCGCCTCCCCCGACACCACCTTCATACCAATAATCTTTTCGTTGCGCTCCTCGCGAAACACCTTTACTACAGTTGCTTTGCCCTGTAGCATCTCTACCCGATCTGGCGCAATCGAATCCAGTAAAATCTGCGTCAAATCGTCGGTCAGTTCGTAAATAATGTCGTAGGTCAAAATCTTGATGTCATCTTTTTTCGCGAGCGATATCGCCGGTACACCGGGTGTTACCTTAAACCCGATAATAAAAGCCTTCTCACCAGCCGCCGCTAGTACATCGGTCTCGGTGATATTACCTAGCCCCTCACTTACAATCCGGATCGCTCCTTTATCAGTTTTGATCTTGGCCAGCTGGTTCTTGATCGCCTCCAGCGATCCCTGTACATCGGCCTTCAATACAATATTCAAATTCATCGAATGCGCCGCCTTGATCTGCGCGGTTAGCTTCGAGATATCCGATGCGCTCACCGCAATCTTACGAGTGGTGGCGCGCTTTGCTCGGCTCAAGGCTAGATCTTTGGCCTCCTTGTCAGTCGCGGTCACCTCCAACACCTCCCCCACCTGCGGAGGCGTACCAAATCCGGCAATCCTCACCGGCTGAGCCGGAACTGCTTCTTTGATTCGCTTGCCATTAAAATCCTCGATCGAACGCACTCGTCCAAAACCAGTGGCCAACACAAATGGGTCTCCTACCTTGAGGCGACCATTCTGGATCAATACAGTGGCCGTAGAGCCTACTTTGGGGTCATGCTTCGACTCAATCACCACCGCAGTAGCCATGCCCTCCTGCTGAGCCCGTAGCTCCTGCATATCGGCGGTCAATGCTATCAGCTCTAGCAAATCATCTACCCCATCACCGGTTTTTGCCGACACCCCTACGACCACATCCTTACCGCCCCATTCTTCGGTGACAATATTGTGTGCTGCCAGCTCCTGTTTGACCTTCATCACATTGGCTTCTGGCTTGTCCATCTTGGTCATGGCTACGACAAATGGCACATTGGCCGCCCGTGCCAGCTCAATCGCTTCGATCGTCTGCGGCTTGATCCCTTCATCGGCCGCCACCACAATCACAGCTACATCAGTAACCCGCGCACCCTGTGCGCGGATCGCACTAAAAGCTTCGTGCCCTGGAGTGTCCAAAAAAGTGATCAACCGATCGTTGTACTTTACCTGATAGGCTCCCATGTGCTGCGTAATCCCGCCCGACTCTTTGTCTACTACCTTGGTTTTGCGAATGTAGTCGAGCAAGCTGGTTTTTCCATGATCTACATGGCCCATCACCGTCACGATTGGCGCCCGTAGCTCACCCCCTTCGGTCGCTAGGCGCAACTTATTAGCAGCAGTTTCCTCAAGCTTATCCCCTCCATCATCCTGCGCCTGAGCTTCGAAACCCAAATCCAGAGCCAACACCGCCGCTGTATCAAAATCGATATTATCGTTGATAGTAGCCAAGATCCCATTGCCCAGCAGCTGCTTGATCACCACCGTTACTGGTACACCCAAAGAATCAGCCAGCTCACTGACCGTCATCAATCTAGGCAATATTATTTTTTTCTTGTCTTCCATAATCTATTACTACCAACCAAAAGGCTGCCTTTAGTACCGGCAGCCTGGCGATTGAGCGAGCTCTCGCTACATCCAAACCTATAAGCCGCTACTTACTCATCGCTGCTACAATTTTCTTTGCGGTTGCTTCACCAATCCCTGGCATAGCTACCAAATCTTCCACCGTCTTGCCTTGCAAATCGGCCAGTTGAGCTACCCCAGCCGCTTCTAGCTTTGCGATTAGAGCAGGGGAGAGTCCCAGGCTAGCCAAATCCCCTACAACGGCCACAGGCTCAGCTGCTGGCTCTACCGCTGAAGCAGATGCCTGCTTGGTCGCAGGGGCAGCTGTCTGCAAAGCCTTAAGACTCAAACCAAGTCTATGGCTGTCAGCTCCCAGGTCGATGATCTTTACCTTTACCGTATCACCCACCGCTACCACCGAGGCTGGATCGGTCACATGATCGTGCGAAAGCTCCGAGATATGAATCAGTCCATCTACCTTACCTTCAACCGAAACAAAGGCACCAAATGGCATGATCTGCGTCACAACACCAGAAATGGTTTGTCCGATTTCAAAACTCTTGATTACACCCAGCCAAGGATCCTGCTCCAAGCGCTTGATCGACAGCGAAATCTTGTCTTCGTCGATACCAATCACCTGCACCTTCACCTTATCGCCCACCTTAGCAAAATTGCTGGGGTGGTCTACCTTGTTCCAGCTAATCTCCGAGATATGAACCAAGCCTTCTAGCTTGCCCAAAGAGACAAATATACCAAAGTCCACCACACCACTAACAGTACCCTCTACGATGTCGCCCACCTTGGTGCCCGACACTAGCTGGTCAAATTCACCTCTCCGAGCAATCCGCTCCGAGAAGATCAGCTTGTTGGTGGCCTTATCTAAGTCCAATACCTTTACTGCGATAGCTTCGCCGAGGAACTTGTTGAGGCGGCTCAAAATTTCGTCCTTATCCTTACCTACCCGTGGGTAGTTTTCTGGAGCCAGCTGCGATACTGGCAAGAATCCCCGCAGCCCATCGGCTTCTACAATCAAACCGCCCCGATTGGCTTCTACTACCTTCACATCAAAAATTTCATCTTTTGCCTTGCGCAATTCCAATGCCTGCCAGCCCTGGTTTTCCAGTGCATCGCGAAGACTAAGGATCATGAATCCTTCATCATTTTCTGGTAAAAGCACCGAGGCAGTCACCTCGTCGCCTGGCTTATAATCTGGAGCTACGATCCCTTCTTCGGCTAGCTCCTTGTTACTAATAATACCCACAAACCGACCACTATCGATATCTATCCAGATCCGATGCTTGGTCATAGCGGTAACCGTCCCGGTGATCAACTCACCTGGCTGGTACACCCGGGCATATTCTGGCTTGCTGTCCAGAAGTTGGGCAAAGTCCGACTTTGCCTTGATAGTCGCTGTTGTCATACTCAAATACTATAAAGATAAGGCCTTCTAGAGTCAAGATTTTGCTCTAAGGATACTCTAGCCAGGC
>CAYWVE010000005.1:0-4973 GCA_964461775.1 uncultured Candidatus Saccharibacteria bacterium
GTAATTTTCAAATTGAGGGGGAACCAGCGGTTCGCCCTCATCCGTGGATTGGCGAAGCCAAGTTTTAGCTAAAGCTAAAACCAAGTCCACTGCACCCCCTCCAGGAACAGGAAGGTGATTGGGTTCAAACAGTGGCTGCGCCAGTCGAGAGTTTTTAGATGGGCTAACGCAATTAGCTCGATGGGGATAAGGGTGCGGGATGACAAACAAAAAAGCCCCAACTACTAAGTCACTAGGATACTAAGTAACTTACTTGCTTACCTGCTCGACCAAGGCTTTGATTTTGTCGGTGAAGATCTGGGTGCTGAATTGTTCGGCGCGCTGGCAGATAGTAGCGGGGTCAAAGCCGGTAGAGCGAGCCATAAACCGCTCTATGGCAGACTGCAGGCTGGCAGCGGTGGGCTCAGAGAAGAAAAGTCCGGACTTACCGTCTTCGACAGTTTCCAATACCCCACCCTCTCCGTAGGCGATCACTGGTTTGCCGGCCGCCATAGCTTCTACTGGCACAATGCCAAAATCTTCCTCACTACAAAAGAGCAATGCCCGGCAACGAGCAAGATAGTTGTATTTTTGATCATCATCCACCCAGCCAACGAACGAGGTTTGCGGGCCAGCCATCGATTGGAGCCGAGCCTTGTCCTCTCCCTCCCCTACCACTACTAGTGGCAGTCCTAGCTGTTTGCAGGCCTCTACGGCTATGTCGATCTGCTTGTACCGGCTAAGCCGAGAGATAACCAAAAAGAAGTCTTCGCTAGTTTGCGATACAGCAATCTGCTCCACTGCTACGGGTGGATGGATCACTACGGCATCCCGTCGGTAATATTTGAAAATGCGCCGAGCAACATGAGCAGAGTTAGCTACAAAGGTATCCACCCGCGCAGCACCGAAGTAATCCCATACACGCAGTCGATGAAGCATACTCCGGACAATGGAGTTGGTAATGGGAGATAACTTCTTGCCCGCTAAGTATTCGTGCCAATAATCCCAAGCGTAGCGCATGGGTGAATGAATATATGAAATGTGGTGAGTAGATGGCTTGGTAATGATGTTTTTGGCAAAAGAATGGCTACTACTGATCACCACGCTGTAGTCGGAAAAATCGAAACTCTCGATTGCACGCGCGTACAGCGGCAACAATAGCTGAGCCGGCAGCCAGGCAAGCCGCTGGAGATAGGAGGTGCGAATGCGCGATGGGTCGAAGTACCGAGCCAGCTTGGGGTCGAAGGTAAGGGTATAGATGGGTGCATCTGGGTAGATTTGCGCCAATTCCAACAATACCCGCTCGGCTCCGCCGAAGGTTTGGAGAAAATCATGGACAAGGGCTATCTTAGGAGTTGGGTTGGTCATGGATTTGTCAGCTGGCCAGGCTTTCATTATGATGGATTTACAGGTTGGGGGGAAGAAGCGGCGCCAGCGCTGGCTGGATATTTTATAAACAAGATGCTCTACAATCGCAACTGGCCGACCTGGATCGGATACGGACTAGCTATTCTGGTGTTTGTGATCGCTGCTATATACGCAGTGTCGTATGCTACCGGCTATCGGCTAAATCTGCAAACGCTCACCGTCCAGAAGACGGGGGTTTTGGCTATTACTACCCACCCCAGTGGTGCGGATATCACCTTGGCGGGCAAGAGCTACCCTAGGCGCACCCCGCTGGCATTGCGCAACCTTTTGCCTGGTACTTATGACCTAGAAATAAAGCTAGATAGCTACCGCACCCATACTCAGCGAGTAGTGATAGAATCGGGAGCGGCTACGGAAATATCGGATGTGGATTTGGTGCTAGGGCAGCCAATAGAAACAGTAGTAAGCGAACGCGCCCAGCTACTGATAGCAGCCGATGATGACGCGCAGTATTTTGATGCCGAAAATAAGCTGTATCGCTACAACCAAAACGGACCAACGGAAGTAACGCTAGATCGCGCGCCCGAACATGTACGCAATATCCTAGCTAGTACGACCAATATCAATTGGGTGGTACCTAGGGGAAACAACTCCCTGGCGACCAACCTCAGCGTAGGGAGTCGACAGTGGCTGGTGGTAATGGATACCAACGGAACCACTGGGGCAGCATTTGGTGCACCGATCAATCAGGCAGAGTTGGATCAAACTTGGTGGATAGATGCCGACCGAATGCTGTTTTTGATTGGGACCAATCTACACACTCTAGACCTGACTGCCAACGAGGTAACTCTGTATGCTCGCAATGTCAGCCATGTCAACCTGCTAGATAATAGGCTGTACTTTGTGGCACCCGGAGCCGATCAGAAGCCGGCAGTATGGACCGACAGCAATTTGTTTGATGAGCGAGCGGCCGAAGAGCTAGAGCTAACTCTACCAGCCGGTCGGGAGTTTGAGTTGGTAGAGGTAACAGAAAAAGATCTGATAGTGCTGGTGGGTAGCCCTGGCAGCCAGGCGATCTGGTGGGTGGGTGAAGTGGAGGCCGAAGATGCGCCCGATAGACAGACCCGGATCGCTGCCGAGGTGAGCTCGTGGCTATACGATGCAGCTGAGCGGGAGCTATTGTACATGGTACGCGATCGCCTCATGACATTTGCACTAGAGGAAGAGCTGGAAACACAGCTAAAAGCGTTTGGGGATAATCCGATTCGCCTACTCGAGCGCCGAGGGGAGTCGATCTTTGCACTAAATCGCGATGGCCTGGTGGTGCTCAACCCCACGGCCGAAAATGAGTATTTAGCCTCCAGCGCAAAGATGCCTGAACAGATTCACATTGGTAATAATGCTCGAGTAGTGTGGACGCTAGTAGAGGGTGTGCTGACCAAGATTGAGCTGCGCAAGATGCCTGGGCTATTTGGCTTTTTGCGATCGGGGGTGTCGTAGAGGGAGGGTAGAGTTTAAGCGGGTACAAGAGATCAAGTTACCTAGTAAACTAGTGACCTAGTGATCAGAAGCCCCAGCGAAGTCTGGGCTTTTGTATCAAAAGTATTTGTTTCCCCGAAGGACTGAGGGGATTCTTTAATGTAATAAAAAATCATTCTTTGTATTAACACCAAGGTATCTCCTCGATTCCCTGCCTACCGGCAGGCTCGGAGAGGCAGATGTTGGAATAAAAAAAAGCCCCGCCGGGGGCAACTGTAGGGGTTACCTTTGGCGGGGCAGTGAGGAGGTCGGCGTCAGCAGCGAGGCTCGATGAAGAGCTCTCCCTGGCCGGTATCACGGCCGACATAGATGTAGCCGTAGTCCAAGGCTTTGGGATCTTCGTTGGAACCAACGATGAAGCCACGGACCACCATGCATACATCGCCGAGATCCACTTCTGGATCGCTGATCACCAGATCCATGGTGGCTTCGGTATCATCCATGATTCTGAAGCGCAGGATGATCTGTGTGTTTTCATGCTGGACAGGCCGGTTCGATACGGGTTCGGCCGGCTCGCTGCCTGAGCATTCAGGATCCTCACACTCCGGCTCGGCCCGGGGAATAGCACACGACAAGCGCTGCAGAAGGCTCTGATTAGGCCTAGCAATTACGGTAACCAAACTATGATTGACACTCATTTGAACCTCCCAAGTTCAAGGATCATCTCACCCGGAAATATCCGGATGACCTGCTGGAAAACCAGTCAGGAATTACTCTTTTATTGTACGCTAAAATTGACTCGTTGTCAAGAGTTTATCTGCTCTAGGAGCTGGTTTTGCAGGTATACTTAGTACAGCGGCAAGAGACTGGGGAAGGTGGGCAAGGTATCGACTGGCTGGAAATCGGTGCCAGATACGGGTGGACGGCCGATCAGATCTGCCCGTACCACGAGCCTGCGCAGATTGGTACCAATGGGTGTACAGGTCATCAGGGAGAGGATAGGATCGGGCCCCTGATCGAGCACAAAAGTGTCGGTGGGTTTTACCACCATTTCATCCCGAACCCGATAGATAAATTTGTCGCCTTGGTAGTAAACATAGATCAGATCCCCTGGCTCAAGGCGATCAAGCAAGGCGAAGACCTGATTGAACTCTCCCCCACCCCACCAATAGTAGGAGCTATGGCCGGTGAGGAAGACATTGCCAGCTCGACCAGGCAAGGCGGTGCCAGGATAGTGCCCCACTCCACTCTGGATGGCCTCGAGAATGCTAGTATTGCTGTCATTTTGAGTGTAGACGATGGGTGCATCGACATTGATTTTGGGGATAATGATAGTGTCCACTCCAGGCGCGGCGGGTTTTTGATCGACAAAGTCTACCAGGTCAGAGATGGCACTCCCCGAATTACTAACGGCTACTGGCAGATCGTATTTGTCGGAGAAATCACTATCTGGCTTGGTGAACCAATAGCTGACTTGGGTATACAGAGTAGGAGCCATGACTATCAGACTGAGGAGGACGAAGAAAAAGGCAAACAGTCCCAAAAAGCGCCCAACCTCGCTCCAGATGCTGGGCGGGGGTGTGGGCGCGAAGTGATGAGGCGAGTGGTAGTGGGGTGTTTGCATGTGGAACGAGCTAGCTAGTGGTGGCCTCAGGCGCCCCTGAGCCAGCCTGGAAGTTAGTGCGCTCGGCTAATTCATCGAGAGACAGAACATCTTCTACCCGAGTGCCGTCGGCAAATTCCCAGGTAGGATAAGCGGTAATGCCGGCTTGCTGGCAAGCTGCGGTCTGGCCACCGCGATTTGGCAAGGAGCACTCGATGTAGTTGACCTTACTAAAGGCGCTACCAAAGATCTCTTTCTGATCTGCACAATGCGGGCACCAGTAAGCTCCATACATTTTGACATCCTGGCTGGTCAGCCATTCAGCCAAGGCGGTGGCTTGGGCTTGCTGCTCTGCGGGTAGAGCGGAGCTATTACAGCTGGCAGCGGCTAAGCCGATGGCTATAACAAGGGCGAAAACGGTAGAAAGTATTTTGAGATTCATAGAGAACTAGAACTAAAGATATTAGACGATAGTATTATCTCAGAAGATGCAAGGAAATGAAAAACCGACTCAAGTATAAATTTGAGTCGGTCAGATTCCGTG
>CAYWVE010000006.1:0-11995 GCA_964461775.1 uncultured Candidatus Saccharibacteria bacterium
CCACCCCGGCCTTCGAGCGCTGGAACGGCCGCACCGCCGCCGAACGCCAAGCGATCTTCGACGGCGTTAGCCATCTGGCTATCGATCCCAATTCTACTCCCCGCACCACCCCCACCCCCGGAGCTTCCGAGGACACCGACCAAGACAACCTCACCACTAGCGAAGAGTTGGCCCAAGGGCTCGACCCGCGCAACCCGGATACCGACGGTGACGGCACCCTGGATGGCATCGAGATCTTGGTAGGCACCAATCCACTCGACCCCACCAGTGGCGGCCTCGGGCCGATCACTCTCCGCCCCTCTCCTTCTATTCCTCGTGGTCGCCTGATCCTCAATAGTATTCGCAAAACTGTGGCCGGCGAACATACCCAAGAGGTCAACACCGGTGATCTGGTTACCTTTACTATCAACGCTTCGATCTATCTCCAAGGCAATCAACCCAAGACCCTAGTGTTTACCGATCACCTTCCCGGCGGTATCCGCTTTACCACCGGTACGCTGACCTTTAACGGGGCCACCCAAACCCTCGATAGCTGGTCGGGTGAATACCGCGCTCAACTCAATCGCCCAGGCACCCACCACCTCGTCGCCTCCCTCACCGGTGAAGTTATCGGAGCTGGGGTTCTCGCCAATCGAGCAACTATTTCTGAAGGCGAAAACCCTCTCAATCGCATCTCCGACACTGCCTACCTAACGGCTTCGTCGTCTACCAGTCCTCCCCCCGCTCCACCCGCTATTGTCGAGTTTTCCAAATACGGCCGCACACTTGGCGGATCCGACTGGCACGGTGTGATCTTTAGCGATACCGGCGAGACGGTCGAATTCCAAATCCTGGCCGAGACCACTCAGGCCGATCTTCGCCTAGTCGATTCCCTGCCATTCGGCCTCGACTACCTAGACGGGACCTTACAGGGGCTTCACAATGGCGCCCCTATTATCGTAGGCACCAATCTCTTTACTACCGGCATCAACCTAGACGAACCAGGTCAGTATGAGATACGCTTTTCTGTTAGAGTAAATAAGGCAGACCAATTTATCCTCTCCAACATTGCCCGACTAGGCACCTCTAGCTCTACCGCCCAGCCAGCCATGGCTACTGTTATTAACCGCCCCGAATAACCTTCTCTCATGACCACATCAAAACCCAATCCGCTCGATCAGTTCCTGACCAATGTCAATCGCGAGCGCGAAGAAGAGCTTACCCAAAAACGAGCCCAAGAGCTCAATCTCGCCTATCAAAACCTCGTTGGCTTTCAGCCCGATCCAGCCGCTGTGCGAATTATCCCCAAGGAGCTTGCGTCCTCTGGCCAAGTTTTTACATTCGATAAGTCTGGCACTACCATCTCCCTTGCCGTAACCGACCCGACCAACCCCAACACCCTCGCCGCGTTGCGCAAGCTCGAGGCTATGGACGAATACTCTTTTAAACCAGTCCTCGTCTCGGACTCATCTCTCAAGTATTTACTCGCAGTTTACGAAACCTTTGCCCCCACCACCAACACCAAGCAAGACCTCACCCTCGATCCCGAGCTAGTCAAAAACCTCTCTCAAATCACCGACCTAAGCAGCCTGCAAGCCACTCTTGGCAGCAGCTCTACTAGCGTATTAATCGAAACTCTCCTGGCTGGCGCAGCTGCTACCACGGCTTCTGATATTCATATCGAACCCACTGGTACTGCCGTTCGAGTACGCTACCGCCTCGATGGTGTATTGCAAGACATTGCCGACCTGCCCCCAACCCACCTCGAAACCATCATCAACCGACTCAAGCTGATGGCAGGCCTCAAGCTTAACATTACTCAAACCTCTCAAGACGGCCGTTTTTCGATTATCGTTGGTGACACCAATTTTGACTTACGCTTATCCGTCCTCCCCACTCAATATGGCGAAAGCGCAGTCATCCGACTGCTTCCGCAAACAGGCGAGTTCGTAAAGTTAGAAGATCTCGGCCTCGACCCTACCAACCTTCAAAAAATCCAAGAAGCTGCCGCCCAACCCAATGGCTTGATTCTTAATACCGGTCCTACCGGATCTGGTAAGACCACTACACTCTATTCCTTGATCGCTCACCTCAACACCCCCACCACCAAAATTGTTACCATCGAAGATCCGATTGAGTATCGCCTCGATGGCATCACCCAAACCCAAGTTAGTGAAGAAGACGACTACTCCTTCGCCAACGCGTTGCGCGCTATCGTCCGCCAAGATCCAGACATTATCCTCGTGGGTGAAATTCGCGACTCCGAAACCGCAGATATAGCGATCAACGCCTCCCTTACTGGCCACTTGGTGCTCTCGACACTCCACACCAACACCGCCGCCGGAGCCATCCCTCGTCTGACCGATCTCGATGCTAAACCGGAGATTTTTGCCGACGCCCTCCGCCTCATCATCGCCCAGCGCCTGGTGCGCAAACTCTGCGCAGAGTGCAAGACGGGCCACGCCCCTACCCCCAAGGAGATTATCAAAATCAACACTATCCGCCACCAAGCCCCCACCCCCACTACCATTTACTCAAGCAAGGGGTGTACCGCCTGCAATGGAACCGGCTACCGCGGACGAGTTGGTCTCTTTGAGATACTTGCTATCACTCCCGAGCTACGCACCAAAATTGCCGGCGGCGCTACCGCCGAAACCCTGGAAACTCTCGCAATAGAATCTGGTATGACTCCCTTGGGAGACGACGGTATCACCAAGCTTACGGCCGGTATTACCAGCCTTGAAGAGCTTACCCGCGTGCTCGAAAAGTCAAACTAGTCTATACTTGAGCTAGGTGAAGAGCGGACAACCCGATCTATCGATGTCCAAGTTTATTAGCTTTATCCCACTCGTCCTCCTGCTGAGCCTCGTTGTTATCGAAACAGCAACCGGCTCACACATCCCCTCCGCTCAATCCCAGCGGCATTTAAACCAGACCGAGACTAATTTGCTTCTCTCGATTCTCCAACAGCCACCCTCCGTGCCCACCACCTCCGAATCAACCAATTCCTTCCTCGACTGGCAAATCACCCCCCTACCCGACCAAGTAGTTCCCAAAACCATTACTCCCTACGGATCCTCCGCTATCGCTCAATTACCCGACCCCACCCCATCAGGGCAAGTGCTAAGTGAGATATTGCCTCCTTTTGGAACAGCCCTCTACTACGCCTACCAAGATGGTGGTCTAGCCTGGTATCAGAAGGGTGACGATATCCTCGTCATCTTTCCCGACGAAACCATTCGTGGTTTCAACAGAGCCACCGGCCAAGAAACTACCTGGCTGCAAGCAACCCTAGCCGCCCTGCCCATTACCGAGCCAGGCGCCTACGAAAAATACCAAAGCCAGTACCGGGCTCGCGTCGTAGCCAGCACCTCTACTTGGCACCTGATGGAATTTCCCTCCGGCGGTGTGCTCAAGGTCGCCCGCGTTATTACTCCGGTTAGCACCCCCGACTCCAATCTCCCTGCCATTTTGCCCGGATACGGCCAACAATTCTAAATACCGGTCTGCCCGATCAAGCTTCCTTCTGCTGCAAACAGCTCTCCCCATACCGCCTCGGTTACAAAGGGAACGAACGGGTGTAGGAATATCAGGTTCTCACGCAAGATACTCTTCAGAGCGACTCCGGTCGCTTCTTTGGTGGCCGGATCCGCCAGCAACGGCTTGGCCTGTTCAATGATCTCGTCGCAAAACCGATGCCAAAAATACTGATACATCTTCTCTCCCGCCAGGGCTATCTGATACCCATCCATCATCCTGACTAACTCCGCCCTGACTTCCTGCCACTCTTGCATCCAAGCCTGCGCCACACCCTCCCCAGCTTGATCGTCCGCCACCCCTTCAAGTGCTCCGGTCATTTCCAAAAACCGTGCGGCATTCCAAATCTTGTTGGCAAAATTACGATAAGCCCGAATCTTATCCTCAGCAATATTACTATCATTGCCGGGGGCAGTCCCAATCACTAGCCCCATTCTCAGAGCATCGGCCCCATACTTGTCCACCATATCGATCGGGTCAACTACATTACCTTTCGATTTAGAAATTTTCTGCCCCTGAGCATCTCGCACCAGCCCATTGATGTACACCAGTTCAAACGGCTTTTGCCCCGTGCAATACAAGCCGAGCATTATCATCCGAGCCACCCAGAAGAAGATAATGTCCCACCCCGTCTCCATCACTGTGGTGGGATAAAAATATTTAAAGTCGGGTGTCTCTTCTGGCCACCCCAAAGTTACAAAGGGCCATAGACCCGACGAAAACCAAGTATCTAAAGTGTCAGGATCCTGCTCGGCTGGCTCACCCAATGCCGTTTCAGCTTCTACCAAGCTTCCGGCCACCACATACTTATCCGGGTTTGATTTAGCATAATACACCGGCACTCGGTGCCCCCACCACAGCTGCCTACTGATATTCCAGTCTCGAATATTTTCCATCCAACCCAAGTAATTTTTTTCAAACCGTTCGGGCATAAATTTAATCTCGCCCGACTTCACCACCTCTATTGCCGGCTTGGCCAGTGGCGCGATCTTTACAAACCATTGCAGCATCGGCATTGGCTCTACCGGCACATCCCCGCGCTCACTCCACCCCACGCTGTGCTGGATCTTTTCTTGGCGAACAATCAGCCCCAAGGCTGTCAGCTCTTCAACTATCCTCTCCCGCGCTTCCCCCACCTTCAAACCAGCAAACCGTCCACCATTATCATTAATCCGCGCCCTGGTATCGATCACTATCATCCTAGGCAAATCATGCCGAGCCGCGATCTCAGAATCTACCTCGCTATGTGCTGGAGTCACCTTCACCGCTCCAGTACCCACCTCGATCGCCACCGCCTCGTCGGCAACTATTGGTATCTCTCGATCCACAAGTGGTAGTCGAACCATCTTCCCAATTAGTTGCCGGTACCGAGTATCGGTCGGATTCACTGCCACCGCCGTATCCCCCAGCATAGTCTCGGGTCGAGTAGTGGCCACCACAATCTCTCCCCCTTCTACTAGTGGGTATTTAATGTATGTCATCGTACCCTCAGTTTCCTTGTGCACCACCTCGAGGTCCGACAAGGCCGTTTGGTTCTTAGGACACCAGTTGATGATCCGCTCCTTGCGGTAGATCAAGCCATCCTCATGCAACTTAGCAAACACCTGCACCACCGCCCGCCTCACATCAGGGTCCAGAGTATACTTCGCCCGACTCCAATCACAGCTAGCCCCCAGTCGACGCAGCTGATCCTCCATCACCACTCGTTTATCAGCAATAAACTCTGCCAATTCCGCAACGAACTGCTCTCGACCTAGGTCATGTCGACTCATCCGTCGTTCCTTCTGCAAAATCTTTTCAAAAAAAACTTGGCTCGCAATCCCTGCATGATCAGCCCCCGGCAACCATAGCGTAGGCTCACCCTTTAGCCGATGGTATCGCACCATAATATCCTGCAGCGTCACAAACAAAGCATGACCGATATGCAGCCGGTCATAAGCATTGGGCGGAGGCATGATGATTGTGTAGGGTTTCACCCCCTCCGCTATCCGAGGAGCAAAACTTCCCGACCCCTCCCAGGCCCGATAAATATCTTGTTCTAGCGCTTTAAAATCAAATGTTTTATCCATATCTACACATCTAACACTTTCGCATTGTACCATCGTCCCCGCGGCTTACCGCCACTAACCCAATAAGCTGCTGCTCCGATCATCGCGGCGTTGTCCCGACAATACTCCATGGCCGGAAATATTACCGGGCAGATCTCTCCCATCGCCACTTGGGCTGCCTCGCGCAACCGCCGATTAGCGGCCACCCCTCCACCCACCACTACCGTAGCAGCATCGTACTGTCTCGCCGCCTTCAATAGTTTGGTCACCAGCACCTCTACCGCCGCTTCTTCAAAAGCATGGGCTACTTTTTCCTTTGTCGCCTTTACTCGAGTGGCCGCTGTCTTAAGGCCCGAGAAACTAAAGTCATAACTCTCGGTGTTTAGCATTGGGCGGGGCAAGCCTAGCCTATCCACCCTCACCTCCCCAGCCAACTTTGATATTGCCGGTCCTCCCGGATACCCCAACCCTAAGTGCCGTGCGATCTTATCAAAGCTTTCCCCTACCGCATCGTCAACCGTACCACCCAGATATTTATACTCACCATGCTTACGCATCAGAACAATCTCGGTATGTCCACCACTAGCCACTAGTGCCACTACTGGAAACTTCGGTACCTGCGGCATCAGCCATGCGGCATACACATGCCCCTGAAGATGATTGACTGGTAGCACCGGCTTGTCCCACAACCACCCCAGCGTTCTTGCCGCATCCACCCCGACCATCAACGATCCCATCAACCCCGGCCCCACCGTTACCGCCAAAGCGTCGATTACCTGCGGCTTTAGCCCGGATCGCTCCAACGCCAAATCCACCAGTCGGTAGATCGTATGCAAATGCTCGCGCGATGCCACCTCCGGAACCACGCCCCCATACTGTGCGTGAATAGCTTCCTGAGAAGCAATTAGGTTCACAACCACCCGAACACCATCCTCAACCACGGCAACACTACAGTCATCGCAGGAAGACTCGATGGCCAAAATCCTGATTGTACGATTCTTCCGATTCATATCTATAAGTCTATCATAAAGCTTCTGCCAAAGCGGATTTTTCGGTATCATATAGACATCATGCATATTATCGAGGCCGATCAGCTAACCGGAGAACTCTGGGACCAAGCACTCCTTACCCGCCCAAACGCACACTTCCTCCAAAGTTGGGGCTGGTATCAGTTCCAGCTAGCACAGGGCAACCTCGTCTGGCCACTCGCTGTTATCAAGGATGACAAAATCATCAGTCAGCTACTTGTCAGCAAGCTTCTTCTTCCGGGCGGAGCAAGCCTCCTCTACGCCGCTCGCGGCCATTTCATTAATCCCGAGTTGTCACTTGCCGAACAAGAAGCCAGCCAAAATATCCTACTGGCACGCATTCGCACACTAGGCCAAGAGCATAGGAGTATTCTCTTTCGCATCGACCCCGAGGTCACCGGCCCCACCACCCTCACCATCTATCGAAGCATGGGGTTCAAACACAATCCCCACAAAAACACCCAGCCTCGCCACACTCAGATCCTAAACCTCGACCAACCTCTTTCCCGCATCGTACAAAACTTCAAACCCAAAACTCGCTACAACATCAAGCTGGCAGAACGGCAGGGTGTGCGTGCTGAGCTTGGCCAAGCCAGCGACCTATCCTCCTTTCTCCAGCTCACCCGCGTCACGGCAGAACGCGATCGCTTCACTCCCCATGCCGACCGATACTATCAAACTCAGTACCAAACCCTCAACCCGTTAAACCTTCAAGAGCTTTTTATAGCCCGCTATAAAGGAGAAGTGATCGCCGGCATCCTAGTCACCTTTTTTGGACACCGAGCCACATATGTCCACGGCGCCTCGGCCAACCATCACCGGCAGCTCATGGCTCCGCACGCCCTCCAGTGGTTAGCGATAGAGCATGCTCATCAACGCGGCCTGAGTGAATACGATTTTGGGGGCACTCACCCCGATCCCAATCATTCCTGGGCAGGGATCACCCGATTCAAGTCCGGCTTTGGCGGCACTCCCGTCGAATACATCGGCACACTCGAGCTCCCGCTTCACCCCCTTCTGTTCTCCCTCTACCAATTTATAAATCGGCTCCGATGAAATCCCTCAAATCCACTATCCGCACCAGCCTCGGCCCGCTCTTCTCCCCGACCTCCTTTCTTTATCAGTCATACCATCTCTGTCGTGGAGTCTTAGCGGCCTGCGTCAATCAGTTCCCCACGCGACAAATGATTGTCATCGGGATAACCGGCACCAATGGCAAGACCACTACAGCCAACCTCCTGGCCGAGATCCTTGCCGCCGCCGGACATAGGGTCGGACTATCCACTACTATCAACTTTTGGATTGGTGATACAAAGATCATCAATCACACTAAGATGACAACCGACAACCCCTTTGCACTTCAACGACGGCTTCGCGCCATGCGCCAAGCCGGTTGTCGGTATGCCGTTATCGAGACAGCCTCACACGCCCTCGCCCAACACCGCACTTGGGGTATCGATTACGACATGGCCATCTTTACCAACCTCACTTGGGACCACCTCGACTACCATAAAACCTTCGAGGCCTATCGCGCTGCCAAGCTCAAGCTGTTTCGCCAAACCTTTTATTCCAAGGCTAAGCCCGGAGTTCCCAAACTAGCCATCATCAACCTCGAAGACACAGCCAACGCCGATTTCGCCCGCGCTTTCCCAGGAACCAAGCTGTACTACACCATCAACAAACAAGATTCCTCCCACTCCAAAGAGAGCCTCGCTTGGGCATCGGTCGCCAATACCAGCCTGGCGAGTACCGACATTACCCTACATACCCCCGTCGGAGATATTACCACCCATCTCCACCTGCCTGGACTCTTTAATGTCCGCAACGCGCTGGCAGCGGCCACCGCTGCAGTCGCCTTAGGAGTCTCCCCCGAGCACATCGCCGCAGGGATCGAGAGTGTCCACTCCCTTCCTGGTCGGATGGAGCAGATCTCGGGCGGACAATCCTTCACGGTTATCGTCGACTACGCCCACACACCGGACGGCTTTACCCAATCGCTAAGCACACTAAAAGCAGCTACGGCCGGCAAGTTAATCACAGTCTTTGGCGCTGCCGGAGATCGCGATAAAGAAAAACGACCCACGCTTGGCCAAATCGCCAGCCAGTATTCCGACCTTATCATCCTTACCGAAGAAGATCCTGGCAGCGAAGACCCATTAGCGATCATCGAGAATATCCGCTCGGGCCTCTCAGATAAGTTCATAGACAACACCAATCTCTTCATCAACCCAACCCGCCAAGCCGCTATTCGCCAAGCTATTTCCCTGGCCCGACCAGGCGACACGGTAGTTGCCCTAGCCATGGGAGCCCAGACCGTTATGGCCACCAAAGCCGGGTACATAGCGTATAATGAACGAGAGTTTATTCGCTCAGTCCTCACCGAGCACAATTATACTTCTAGCTAACCAACCATGGAGTTCGACAACAATCTCAATCCGGTTCAACCCAACTCTAACAATCCTACCCCCGCCCCAACGCCCACCTGGGTACCGCCACAGTCCATCTCGCCCAACCCCGGGCCTTCCAACAATCGCCCTGGTTGGCTTGGCGCTGCTGCTATTGCGGGAATTGCCGTCATTATCCTACTTGGCTTCTGGCTGCTTAACCAATCAGCCGATACCCCAACCTCACCCAATACCGGACAACCCGAAGGTCTAAATGTCTCCGCCGAAGGAGTCGTCTACGCAACTCCCGACATCGCCAAACTCTATTTTGGCGTTCAACAAACTGGTCGCGAGGCTAGTCTGGTCGAAGATCAAATCTCCACCCGCATCACCGCCATCAAAGAGAAGCTCGATGCTCTCGGAGTAGAAGACAAAGACATCAAGACCTCCGACTTCACCATCTATCCTGACTACGGCGCCTATCCAACCAGCGGCACACCCCAGATCCGCTCTTATACCGGACGGCATATCCTCGAGGTCACGGCTCGCGATCTAGACAAGGTCAACGAGATAGCCGATGGCGCCATTGCCGCCGGAGCCAACGAGGTTCAGAATATCTACTTTACTATGGAAAATCCCGAAACCGCTCTCCAAGAAGCACGGGCTCAGGCTATCCAAAAGGCCAAGGATAAGGCCAAGCAACTTGCTGACGCCGCCGACATCCGCTTGGGACGGCTCCTGTCGATCAACGAGTATCCGGTCAGCACTCCCTTCGATGGTCGGCTAGGCTATGGCGGAATGGGTGGAGCCGAAGATACCCAGGTCGGCATCGAGCCCGGCAATATGGCCGTTCGTATCAATGTCACCCTTATCTACGCTATCCGCTAATCCTCCCCGACCACTCCAACAAATCAGCTCGCCCGGTCCGGCGAGCTGATTTTAAAGCTATAATACAAGCATGTCTAAATCCCGACCCAAGCTAGTCCTCATCGATGGAAACGCCTTGTTTCATCGTGCCTTCCACGCCTTTGCCCGCTCCGATCTCCGCACCCCTAGTGGCGAGCCCACCACCGCAGTGTATGGTTTTGCCGTCATGCTTCTAAATATTTACACCAAGCTCAAACCCGACTATATTACCGTCGCCTTCGACACCGGCAAGCCCACCTTCCGCCACGAAGAGTTTGTGGCATACAAAGCCACTCGCCCCGACACCCACCAAGATCTCATCGCCCAACTCCCCCGCATTGACGAATTAGTAGAGGCATTCAATATCCCCACCTTTTCCAAAGACGGTTTTGAAGCCGATGACATTATTGGCACCCTCTCAGCACAAGTACCGCCAGACATAGATACCTATATCGCCACCGGTGATATGGATACTCTCCAGCTGGTCGACGATCATACCTTTGTATATGCTCCCGGCAAAAGCTTTGCGGATGTTGTTATCTACGATGAGGCTTTGGTACAAGCCAAGAAGCAGCTCGCGCCCGCCCAGGTCATCGACTTTAAGGGCTTGCGCGGAGACCCCTCCGACAACATTCCCGGAGTTAAGGGCATTGGCGAAGTCACCGCCACCAAGCTCCTCCATCAATACGGAAGTATTGAGAATATTTACGACCACATAGAGGAGATCACCGGACGCACCAAGGACTTGCTGGTCGAACACAAAAAGATCGCCCTCCAAAGCAAGCGCCTGGCCACCATACTGCGCGACATGCCCATTGCCCTCGATCTTAAAAAGGCCGAGGCTGTCGAGTTTGATGCCGACAAGGTTCGTAAGCTATTCTCCGAGCTTGGCTTTCGCAGCCTCATCAACAAGATACCCAACGGTACCCTCACAGCCGAGGGCGACCAGCCCTCTTTTTTTGAACAAGCCCCGCGCGTAAAATCCACGGGGCGCAAATCCTACACCGAAAAGCTCGATGCAGATCTGGAGCCTGTCTTACGCAAAATGGAAAAGGCCGGAATCCTGATCGACATTACCCGCCTATCCCAGCTCACGACAGAAGTCACCACCAAGCTTACCAAGCTAGAGACTAAGATCTACAAACACGCCAAAACCAAGTTCAACATCAACTCCCCCCTCCAGCTCGCAGATGTATTGTTTAATCAACTCAAGCTCCCCACTCTCGAAATCGCCAAAACCAAGACCGGCTATTCTACCGGAGTGGCCGAGCTAGAAAAGCTCTACCAAAAACATCCCATCATTAAGCATATCCTTGAGTATCGTCAACTCGAGAAGCTCCGCAGCACCTACCTCGAGCCCTTGCCGAAACTAGCCGACAAGCACGGTCGCATCCATACCCACTACCGCCAAGACACCGCTACCGGCCGCCTCAGCTCCAAAGACCCCAACCTCCAAACCATCCCTATCCGCTCCGAGCTAGGAGCGGAGATTCGCAAGGCCTTCATTGCCCCGCCCGGATTCAAGCTACTCTCCACCGACTACTCCCAGATTGAGCTACGGGTCATCGCCTCTCTGGCCCAAGACCAAGCCATGATCGATACTTTTAAACGCGGAGAAGACATCCACTCCCGCGTCGCCGCCGAGGTCAACCGTGTCGACATCTCGACCGTTACCAAAGACATGCGCCGCGATGCTAAGACCATCAACTTCGGCATTATCTACGGAGTTTCCGCTTGGGGGCTGGCCGCGCGAACGGATATGAGCGTCATCCAAGCCACCGATTACATCGACCGGTATTTTGAGCTCTATCCCAATGTCAAAAAGTACATGAAGGATATTGTCGCCTTTGCCCAAGAACACGGCTATGTCGAAACTCTCTTTGGCCGCAAGCGTTATCTGAGCGATATCAATGCCAAGATCCCCGCTGTCCGCAATGCTGCCCAACGAGCCGCCATTAATATGCCAATCCAAGGCACCGCTGCCGACATCATGAAGGTTGCCATGATCGAAATCGACAAGCAGCTCCCCAAAACAAGCCCCAAGTCTCGAATGCTCCTCCAGGTACACGACGAGCTGGTATTTGAAGTCCCAGACTCAGACCTCGACAAGGTT
>CAYWVE010000007.1:0-6256 GCA_964461775.1 uncultured Candidatus Saccharibacteria bacterium
CCATGGCCAATGTCTTCAAGCTAGCCGTACCGATCGAGGTCGACACCTCCGTCGGTCAAGATTGGGGCAAATAAAAGCACCCCACCAGGAACAAGGTGCTTTAGAGGCTAGCTAAGAACGGTTATCGACTATCGTTATTCCCTGCTTCTCTGTCACCGAGGATGCCGACGGGGCGCCAATCACAATCGGAGTGCCCAGAAAATTCTGGAAGCTATTGTTTCGCAGATCGCTTGCCCAGCTCGCTGGCACCGATATGCCCAGATTATTTTTGGAAGCTTTGGTCATGCTCCATGGTCCAGGATACTTCTCTGCGTCGATCGCAAACTGGTTGTTTTGCACTCGGATGCCCTGCCCCCAAACCTCCATCCCCGTAAAAGGAAAAATGGTTTCAATCTCAGTTAACCATGGGAAGTAAACGCGATTACCTTGAATATAGTGAGTCGAGGTGCTCCCCGGCAGAGCCTCAAAGACTAAGGCAATATTCTGGCTATCTTCGTGGCTTGAAAACCCTCGGAAATAAAAGGTGTTGTTAGCCAAAGCCGCCACGCCATCTATGCCCGACTTAACCAAAAGCATGGCTCCCGATCCATTCAGAGTCCGCTCTCGCGTAAAAACATTATCAACCATACCCAGCTTGGTCCCAGGCAAGACACTAACCTCAAACGCATTAGTAGTGTCAAAGTCTAGTCCCCGCACAGTCAAAGCACCTGCGCGTACAAACAAATTCAGATTAGATCCCACAGCCAAGCCAGATTGCCGCACCACTGTACGATACGGTAACAACCCATTCGCAACCTCGGATCCCGACCCACCAAGCCTAAAACCGGTCAGCACGATCTCTTTCTGACCAGCCACCTCGATTCGAGTTGCCACATCGGCCGGCGTCAAAGAATACGCCTCGCCCAGCAACCCCACAGTAACCGGTGTGCTCTTTAGCAAAGCCGCCCTCTCCATCCCTTTACGAATAGTCCGGTATGGAGCGTTCACCGTACCATTTCCTTCGTCCGAGCCAATGTCACTCACAAACACCTGAGGCCCGCCCATCGGGGTAATGAACGAGGCCGAGCTGCTGGTAATATTTTGAGCACCATACCAACCAACCACCCCCAGCACGGCCACCACCACTATCCCTACAGCAAACTTCTCAAACGAGTTCCACCCCTGCATAATGATAAGATTAATTTAGATATCTACCCTAAAGGTACCACGATGCCGGAACTCCCAGAAGTCGAGACTGTAGTCCGCGGCCTCTCCCACCACATCCCCAGCCAAACCATCAAAGGCATTGAGATCTCGAACGCCTCCAGTTTTCTGTGGTCAAAAGATGTGGCCGACCCCAGCGTCATCATTGGCCTCAAGGTCCTCTCCCTCTCCCGCCGCGGCAAAGGAATTATTATTAATCTAACCAAGGGGTACTGTCTTTTAATTCATCTCAAGATGACAGGGCAGCTCATCTACATCAATAAAACCCACAAGGTTCGCATCAACTCCGGCCACCCCGACGCCAACTTTCTGGCCTCAATGCCCAGCCGCCATACGCGCTGCTACCTTATCCTCTCCGGCGGAACCCTCTACTTCAACGACCAGCGCAAATTTGGCTGGGTTAAATTAACTCGTACAGAGCTCCTTGCCAACGACCCTTTCATTCGTAAACTGGGCCCCGAGCCACTAGACAAAACCTTTACCCCCGAGATCCTTTGGCAAGCCATTCAGCGCCGTCCCCGCTCCAACATCAAATCCATTATCCTCGACCAGTCTATTGTAGTAGGGGTAGGAAATATCTACGCCGACGAATCTCTCTACCTAGCCAAGATTCGTCCCGCTCGCCTGGGTCGAGACATCGCCCAAACCGAAGTCCAGCTCCTAACCCAGACCATCAAGGCCGTTCTTAGACTAGGGATCAAGCACTCGGGCACCAGCATTTCACACTTTCGAGATGGGACGGGGGCTTCGGGAAAGATGCAAGACTATCTCAATACCTATGGCCGCACAGGCCTACCCTGCCCCGACTGCAAGCAGCCTATTCAAAAAATCCGCACCGCCGGCCGCGGCACCCATTTTTGTGCTCACTGCCAAACCTAGGCAAGGATCCCCGCCAGCACCCCTCCCTCCAATCGCAGCTGATCCATCTCCCCCACTTCCGAACTAACCAGATCGGTGGTAGTTATAAATACCTGCCATTCCTTTGTAAAGCTCAGCAGCGCTTCCCGGCGCGACACATCCAATTCCGACAAAACATCATCCAACAACACAATTGGACGACCAATTTTTTCCGCCAGCACTTCTGCTTCGGCCATCTTCCATGCCAGCACTAGACTTCTAAACTCTCCTCTCGAACCCGTATTTATTAGATCGCGGTCTCCCAACCAAAACCGCAAATCATCCCGGTGCGCACCCCGCGTGGAAAAGGTCCTGGCAATATCCATCACCCTAGCCCTATCCAGCTCGGCCCTATATTCGTCGCTCCGCACCGCTGCAATGTTTGGCTGATACACAAGTCGCAACTCTCCATCCCTACTAGCTAGCAGTTTATAGCTTTTTGCCACCCGCTCACTAAACCAAACCAGAAAACTCTGTCTTTGGGCTACTACCTTCGCCCCCGCCTCAGCCATCCGCTCGTCCCAAATATCCAGATCCTCTCGCCGGGAGCGTTGCTGTTTAATCATTAGCAGCATCTGGTTGCGCTGGCGCCATATCCGATAATACTCCAATAAACTCGCTTTGTACTCTTCATCGATTCTCGATAACAACCCGTCCATCACCTTTCTCCGCTTGAGCGCCGCCGCCCTCAGTAGATCCACCTCGTCGGGAGCAAAGCTCACTATCGGAACACGGCTCATCATCTCGGCTGCAGACACTTCCTGCTCATTCCAAAAACCCTTTTTTATAATCCGATCCTCTCGCCGCTCGAATATCCACTTCACAGTATGACTCAGCCCCCCGTCATCCACTACCACCCCTCGGGCCAAAGCTGAGTCCTCTCCCCTCCGAATCACATCGGTATCATACCCAGACCTAAAAGAGCTCCCCCCACCCAAACAATGTATTGCTTCTAATAAATTTGTTTTTCCTTGACCATTGTCCCCATATATCAAAAAGCTCTTGGCCATATCAGCCAAATCCAGTTTCGCGATATTACGAAAGTTCACCAGTTCGAGCTGTCTGAGAAACATTACCCTCGCAATGGCATAACTATATACACTTGACCCTCAACCCCCACAGGACGCAATACTACCGGGCTTGTCTTGTTGGTCACCTCGATTAAACAGTTTGGGATATCCAGGCTCGCCAACCCATCCAAAATATATTTAGCATTAAACCTCAGCTCCTCACCGCCTCCATCAACCCGCGCCTCTACCTCACCACTAAAACTCCCCACACTCGAAGATTCTGACGCCACGGAGATCTTATTGTCTCCCAAGCTCAACCGAATCCCATTACTAGTATCGCTCGAAAATATCGCTGCGCTCTTGATCGCATCTGCCAAATCCTGTACATCTACCTCGGCCACTATTGCGCTGGTCTCAGGGATGATTTGGCGATAGTTAGGATATTCTCCCTCGATCAACCTAGAAACCACCGTCGCATTCTCTAGTCCAAACATAATCTGACTCTCCTCTACCCGCACCTCCACAACCTGCTTGGGGTCTATAATTAGTCGCTTAACCTCCGCTAAGGTTTTGGCTGGCACAATTACCGCAAACTCCTCTCCCAGCTTACCCCCATCTACCACCTCAGCTAATCGATGACTATCGGTCGCTACCAACACCAACCCTCGATCACTCGAGCTAATATATACACCAGTCAAAACTTGCCTAGAGTCATCTCGTGACACCGCAAACTCCACCCGACCAATTAACTGTTTGAGTTTACCACCCATAACGCTAACCTTTTTACCCAAGGCTACTTCCGGTAACACTGGGTACTCTTCAGCCGACATCCCATGCAAAGAAGCTTGGGTATCTCCGCAAGTCAATTCAATACTTGTATTGGTTCCTTTCAGGGTTAGGGTTTCCCCATGTAAGCTCCCCACCAAGCCCACAAGGGTCTTGCCGGGAATAGTCACGCTCCCTTCAATCTCCACCTTGCCTCCGACAAAATACCGCATTCCAATCTCTAGATCAGTAGCAATAATCTCCACCCCCCCTTTTTCTGCCTTTATCAAAACGCTACTCAATATAGGTAGTGTGCTTCGAGTATTCACAATCCGTTCCACTGCCAATAATGCAGATTTAAACTTTTCCAACACTACAGAAGCATGGATATCCACACCCTCCCCCGCCTTAATAGTAATATCTTCTGTCATAAGTAATTTATATAGTGGTAGTAATAGAGTTGTGGTTAATGTGTACTAGTTGAATTTTACTCCCAGACAAAGCCTTTTTACTAACCCCCACCTGCCAAAACTGGGGGCAAAATGTGGATAGAGTGTGGATAAATATTACCCCCTACCCTTATCCACAACCCTAGGCCACCACATACAACTTGTTCTTAATCGCCGTAATCTCTCCATCGATCCCTTCATTAGAGACCACCAACTCCTTCATCCGGCCGTAGTCGTGCATGATGGTCGTATGGTCGCGGCCCCCCAGCTCCGCCCCAATCTGCTTGTAGGGCATCTCCACCTCTTCTCGCAGGAGATAGATCAAAATTTGGCGCGGGATCACTATCTCGCGAGTTCTTTTTCGTCCGGCCAAATCCTCCTTTTTTAGATTAAAGTGGTTACAGACTGCCCGAATAATTTCCGATGGACGCACAACCCTTCTCCCTGGTGAAGTTAACACACCACCCAACAGGTTCTTCGCATCTTCAACCGTAGGAGTGCTACCACTCAAATCGCCGTAGGCCAGTACGCGAGTCAGGGATCCTTCAAGCTCCCTCACATTGTTCTGAATGGTTTTGGCGATATAAGCTAAAACATCTTCGGGTAGCTCTTTACCTGCCAACTCCAACTTAGACTGTAAGATCGCCAATCGCGTCTCGTATGAAGGAGCGGAGATGTCGGCAATCATCCCCCACTCAAACCGTGATCGCAACCGATCTTCTAGCGCCGGGATTGCCTTTGGTGGGCGATCAGAAGTTAGTACGATTTGCTTGCCTACCCCGTGCAAAGCGTTGAAGGTATGAAAAAACTCCTCCTGCGTCTGTTCTTTAGCAGACAAGAACTGGACATCATCAATCAACAAGCAATCTACTTTACGGTACTTGTCCTTAAAATCCTTCATTTGCTTCTGACGGATTGCCTCTACCATTTCGTTGGTAAACCGCTCCGAGGTTACATATACCACTCGAGCTTTGGGGTCTTGGTTTAAAACCTCATTCCCTATCGCCTGCAGGAGATGGGTTTTTCCCAGCCCGGAGTCACCATATATAAATAAGGGATTGTAATTCATTCCCGGCTTATCGGCCACCGCCTCAGCTGCGGCGTAGCAGAGCTTGCTGTTCTCCCCAACCACAAAATTCGCAAAAATTAAACGCGGATTGAGCCCTTCGTGCGGCCCTTCGGCCGCCGCACTTGGTTCCGGGGTCTGCTCTGGCACCTCAATCTCCAAGAGCTTCGGGATCCCGCTAGTCACCGCTGGTCGCCCAACGATGTATTGAACGATCGCTACAGACCCCAGGTGTTTACCCAGACACTTGTGGATCTCTTTTTGATACCGTTTCTCTAACCATGTCTTGGTAAAGTCGTTGGGAACCCGAATCGTGACCACTCCCCGCCCCTCATCTATGGTTTCGATTGCGGTGTTGCGAAACCAGGTTTGAAAGTTGGCCGGACTCATGCCGACCTCAATCTCGCCCAAAACCATTTGCCAGAGCTTTTCTTTATCCATAAAACACCTCAACAGTTTCCCCCACCCACCTCACTTTATCACAATTTTATCCACAATGCCGGACCCGGCCAGAGCCCCCTCGCTAACCAATTGACCAACGCCTCCACCTATGACTATACTAAGACGGTAACTTTCCCGTCAGGGCTATCATGAAAAGAACCTATCAACCAAACAAACAGAAGCGCAAAACCTCCCACGGGTTCCGAGCTCGTATGAGCACCCCAGGAGGCAAAGCTGTTATAGCCAGACGCCGCGCCAAGGGGCGGGCACGGCTAAGCAAATAAGCTCGGACCCCGATATGAAGTCGGACCAGGCGATACTAGATACCATTATGCGCCGCGGTCGGCGAGTTTTTGGTGAGGGCTTTGCTCTCTATCATGCACCCGCCCCCCGCCCCCTCCCTCCGCGCATCGTTGTTAGCCAAA
>CAYWVE010000008.1:0-15057 GCA_964461775.1 uncultured Candidatus Saccharibacteria bacterium
GAGTAGTGGAGTGGAGAGCTGCCAGCGAATAATATAAATGAAATATCGTTTAAAATTAATCTTCATGAATATAGTGGTGGGCGAGGAGGGAGTCGAACCCTCAAGGCTTGCGCCACACGATTTTGAGTCGTGCGTGTATACCATTCCACCACTCGCCCACCAACAACACGGAATCTGCTACCTCCGCTAGATGACGGACTGCTATCCGCACAATAAGAGAATTTTAACCAAAAATGGCTTTGCTGGCAAATAAAAAAGCCGCCTGTAGGCAGGCGGCTGAGCGAGGTTTCGGAAGAGTAGGCGGGTTAGGCATCGGTTGCAGCAGCTCGACAAAGGTTGTCGAGCTCGAGGATCTCTGCGGGGGCAAAACGAGTGATGCGAGATTCAAATTCGACAAAATCCTCGACAGCCTCCGAAGGAACAGAAGGATCTTCTGAGCTTTTCTTCATTTGTAAACTCCTTTACGGATTGGGTTAAAGAACAGGAAAGGCTTGGCATAGCTCTTGCACAGCGGCTTGAGCTTCTTTGATGATAGAAGAATCCTTGGGTTTATTCAACACCTGGGCCATCAAGTCGGCGATCTGGCGCATCTGATCCTCTTTCATCCCCCGACTAGTCAACAAGGCTACTCCCAAGCGGAGGCCCGAAGGATCGAAGGGGCTGCGCAGGTCGCCGGGGATCATATTTTTGTTGGTGATAATGCCCACACTCGCCAAGGCGGACTCGGCTTGCTGGCCGGTGATGTTTTTTGGGGTGAGGTCTAGCAGCAGAAGGTGATTGTCGGTACCACCAGTGACCACGCTAAATTTGAGCGTAGCCAAGTGGGTGGCCAGAGCCTGAGCGTTGGAGACGATCTGTTTGCCATAGGCTGCAAACTCGGGGGTAGCAGCTTCCTCCAAACAAATTGCCTTGGCAGCCGTGACATTGTCGTGAGGGCCACCCTGGAGGCCAGGGAATATAGCTTTGTCGATCTTTTCGGCCAGAGATTGCTTGCACATGATAATAGCGCCACGGGGGCCACGGAGGGTCTTGTGGGTGGTGGTCATCACCACATCGGCGTGAGGAAATGGGTTGGGGTGAACACCGGCAGCAACCAACCCAGCAATATGAGAGATGTCGGCGAGCAAATATGCTCCTACCTCACGGGCGATAGCACCAAACCGCTCAAAATCAATAGTGCGCGAATACGCGGTGGCTCCGCAGACGATCAGCTTGGGCTTGAAGATCCGAGCCATAGTAGCGATCTCGTCGTAGTCGAGCAGGCCAGTGATGGGGTTGACCCCGTATTGGCTAAACTTGTAAGCCTTGCCGGAAAAATTGACCTTGTGGCCATGGGTCAGGTGGCCGCCATGAGGCAAGCTCATGCCCATGACAGGATCGCCGATCTCGAGCAGGGCAGCGTAGATGGCCAGATTGGCCGGGCTACCAGAATACGCCTGAACATTGGCGTGTTCGGCGCCAAATAGCCGCTTGGCGGCTTCGATGGCCCGCAGCTCGATCTGGTCGACCACCTCGTTGCCACCATAGTAGCGCTTGCCCGGATAACCTTCGGAATACTTATTCATGAGGGTAGAGCCACAGGCGGCCATCACCCGAGAATTGGCGATGTTTTCAGAGGCGATTAGGCTGAGAGTGGTGGACTGACGGATAGCCTCGGCCTGGATAAGTTGCTCGATGGTAGGATTGGACATAACCCAATTGTACTAGAATCCCCCGCCCTAACCCAGCCAGATCAGCGCAATTTGCTCTGGAGGCTAGAAAACTATATACTGGAGCCGCTAATACTGCCGAGACAGCATGAAAAAATACGCGTTTTTATTGGGCTCACATAGCTTGCTGAGCTATCTGGAGATTCTCAACCTGATTCGAGTCGAAGCCTTGCCGAGCGGACAGCATAGTCGGATCGGGCAAGATATTTTGATGATCGAGCTCGAGGCCACCGCCGCGCAGATCCAGCGGCTGCAGGATTTGTTGGGTGGTACGATCAAGATCATCGAGATTGTCGACGAGCTTGAAGGGACTATCTTCCAGCTACACAAAGTGCTGACCACTGAACATTTGGTGGCCAAATATTTTGCACAGACCAAAGCCAAGATCAACTTTGGGTTTTCGGTGTATTCCACCACGCATTTGGTATACGCGGAGATCAACTGGCTACGCAATTTTGCGTACCAGCTAAAACGGTATTTGAAAAATGATTATAGCGTGCGCTATGTGGATGAAAAAAACTTCGAGCTTAGCTCGGTAATGGTAGTAAACAATCGCTTGGTAGAAACCGGTGCTGAAATTGTGATCATCAAACAAGATAAGCAGTTTATGATCGGGCGGACGATAACCGTGCAAGACTTCAAGAGCTATGTAAAGCGCGATATGGAAAAGCCGTCACCCGATGCTAAATCGGGAATGCTGCCGCCAAAACTTGCGCAGATGATGACCAACCTCACCCGCGGTGAACAGCATACAAATATCTTTGACCCTTTTTGTGGTAGCGGCGTGTTGCTGCAAGAGGCTTGGTTGCTGGGATTGGAAATATACGGCTCCGATATATCAGAAGATGCCGTAGCAGCCAGCAAAGATAATGTGGCCTGGCTGGTAAAAACGCATAATACTGCGGCCACCAAAGATGGTAAGCCGGTACTCAAGCCAGTAAGTGTAGAGGAGCGCATAAAACTAGCCGATGCTACCAAGTCGCGTTGGGCGGCGGCTAATAGCGACCAAACCTGCATAGTGACCGAGCCATACTTGGGCCCGCCCCAGCGCGGCGCAGTGTTGTATCACAATGCACAAAAGATTGCCGCCGAGCTAGAGAAGCTGTACTTGGGATTCTTCACCAACCTAACCCGCAACTACGGCAAGATTGGCCGAGTAGGGATAGTGCTACCGGTACTCAAGACCAACGAAGGGTTACTCTATATGAGCGTGCTGGAGCAGATCGAGGCTATGGGCTTTGTCCGGGCCGAGTTCTTGCCCAAAGAGCAAGCCAAAAAAGAACCATTGGCCACTCATCGGGGCGGGCTACTGTATTCCCGGCCAGACCAATGGGTGCTGCGCGAGTTTTTTGTGTTTGAAAAGCCCTAGACAAATTGTGAGCTTGCGGTAAGATGGCAAGCAGTTGGTATTGTTGCACTTTTAAACAAGGAGGCTCGATATGGATCCACTGTATCTTTACGGTGTCGTCTTGATGGTGCTGCTAATCGCATGGAGAACCCAGGATTATGTGCGCAGCAAGCGCCGCATCCCCAGCGACCAGCACATGGCTCGTCATGTAAGTGGTTTGCTACTGGCGGTGGATCCGAGGTACCGCGACGAGCGACCCGAAGAATATTCCGAGCTGGTCAAGGGGCTGTGTGCGTGGTCATCTACGGTGGGATTCTTTAGCTTTACCGTTTTGGGAACCCCAGCGGCAAAGTGCCTGGTGACCAACCACAAACTCGACCCCGACTCCGCTGAACGCTATCAGCACTTTATGGTCCTGACCCTAATCTGGGAGCCAGAAGCAGATACAATGCGGCCGACACTACTGGGTCTGCACCCAAACCTGGAGCCGATCAGCGTAGACCCACCAGAGACAGGGTCCCGGCTCTCGCCGGAGCTACTGGAAGCTATGCTAGTGGAGCACAAGCGTCTGTATATCCTACAGACAGCCCCGCAGATGCAGAGCGGCGAGATCCCCTACCCAACACCTTAGATACTCCAAACGCCTTTCTTTTCTGGCCCAAGCCATGCCTACCGGTTTGGGCCTTTTTCGTGCTTGACTAGCCTGGGGCCATCTGATAGACTCTCCTTTGTAACTAAAAACTATCCCAAATGGCACATGTTAAGGCGGCTGGAACAGCCAAAAACCTAAAAGATTCTCAAGCGCAACGACTCGGCGTGAAGATTTTTGGTGACCAGTACGCAAAGTCTGGGGATATTATCATCCGCCAACGCGGTCAGAAATACCGCCCAGGAGAGAATGTAGGCATGGGCAAGGATCACACTATCTTCGCCATGAAGCCGGGTAAGGTAAAATTCGATGTCCGTCGGGTGCGCAAAAATGGCACCGGTACTGGTACGGCACGGTTTGTGAGTGTGGTGGAGTAGAAGCGAGTAAGTAAATTAGTATCCTAGTGAAAAGAGGCGGCCGAGAGGTCGCTTCTTTTATTTCTGTATGCGCTGTTCTGGCGCAGCGCTCCCGCCAGTTAGGTATTGTGTGGCCAATACCTAACAACTAAGGCCACCCCGCTCCCCAATTGTTAGGCAATATGCTAAAACCCCCTTACTTGGCTCATAGTGGCCAAACTCACCCGACTCTTATGTTGTAGAAGTCGGGTTCAAACAGTGGCCACGCCAAACAGGGGTTTTAGGCTTGCCGGACACAATTGGCTCGATGGGGTAAGGATGCGGGTGGCAGCATTTGATATATCTGCGATAGGAGCACCAAAAGCGGTTGCCGAGAAGCTGATTTGGGCATATACTTTAACCAGTTTGTATTGTTCATTGAATGGAGGTGACACTGGTATGTCAACCGCAGAACCGACAGTAACCCCTGAGGGAGTATTGGAGTTTGGATCGCACCCGCTGGGCAAGGAGGAGGTAGATCGGCTTACCGATGCCTTGCTTAAGCGCGCTGGCCAACTGGGAGCACTAAAAATCCTCCGGACCTATCAGGCCAGAACTAGAGTCAAGTACTCAGACCCAGGTGGGCGGGATGATGATTATGAAATCCGAACCCGCTCTGAGCACCAGTTGATTTTATGGCGAATTGGCGAGGAGGCTCCGATCACTACTCGTGACGGGCAGCTCCAAATACCGGCTGCCAACAACCGGTATGTTTTAGGTGAAGACCAGAATGAGCGCTGGGCTCAGAGAGAGGGGTTGATCAGCCATCATCTGCTCCGCAATGAGTGCTACGAGATCTCCTTGGAGTTCCCCTTGAACAAAGACAGTGCAGACCGGGAAACCGTCAACCAGATCGCGAACAGACTATTTCGAAGCATCCGCATCAATCTGGACTCAGCCCCTGTACTAGGAACCGATAGCCGGACCATCACTTTCGCGCTGGGAGATGAAGAGGCGAGCAAACTGCTGTATGGCTCTAAGGTTGTGCCGAATTCCTGGAGCAATGCTATGCTCATCAAGCACGCTCGAGCACTGGAGTACCTGGAGGTGTCAGCTAGCCCTGACTTACTGGAGAAGGTGGAGCAGGCCAAGCAGGAGGAGCAGGATCGACTGATCAAGAAAGCCGCTGGGGCATTTGCCGTCGACAAAGCCAAAGAGCTGCAGGCAGCCCTGGATGAGTACGAGAACCTCTTTGGGGCGCGGATGTCGTTCCTGGACTTCTACCCAAAGGCCTAAGCGTGTGACTTTACTACCCCGCGACGCAATCGCGGGGTATTTTTATGCGCTGACTCTAAGCAGCTATCGGGTCCTCTTGCCGAGCTACTGGAGAATTATTTTTGATCACTGCGCCAATAAAACTCTGGAAGAGAGGGTGCGGGCGATTTGGGCGAGATTTGAATTCGGGATGGAATTGGACACCAAGATACCACGGATGATCGACCAGCTCTACGATCTCGACCAGCTCGTTGTTTGGCGAGATGCCGCTAAGGATTAGACCCTTTGCCTGCAGCGCATCCCGATAGGCGTTGTTGAATTCATAACGGTGCCGGTGACGCTCCGAGATGGTAGTAGCCCCATATGCCCGCTCTGCTAGGCTACCTGGCTGCAAATTGGCGGGGTAGGCACCCAACCGCATGGTGCCACCCTTGTGAGTGATGGTTTTTTGATACTCCATGATATGAATAACCGGATCAGCGGTGTCGGCTGCAAACTCGGTACTATTGGCTTGGCTTAGACCCAGCACATTGCGAGCGTACTCGATCACTGCAATCTGCATGCCTAAACACAGACCAAAATACGGTAGATTGTTTTCGCGACAGTACTGTGCGGCCCTGATCTTGCCTTCGATCCCCCGTGCACCAAACCCGCCCGGCACGATATAGCCAACACAACCACCCATAGTTTCGGCAATGTTGGTGGCTGGATCTTCCAATATTTCTGCATCGATCCACTTGATCTCAATATCCACACCGTGATGCCACCCGGCTGCCCGCAGTGATTCGAACACGCAAAAGTAGGTGTCTTCCATGGTGGTGTATTTGGCCACTACCCCGATGGTAGTTTTTGGTTTGTCGCTATGTATCTGGGCAACAAGCTTAGACCACTCGGCCAGATCGGGCTGTTTGGGCGGCAAGGCCAACACCTCTTCGATCACCCGCCCTAGACCATAGTTTTCGATATCGAGCGGTACCTGATAAACACTGGGGGCCGTGGGCATGGGGATGACATGGTCGTCATCCAGGCTGGCCGATTGCGCGATTTTGGCAAGCGCAGCAGCCGGTATAGCAAAGTCGGCTCGGCAAAATACGGCATCGGGGGAGATACCAATCCCCTGCAGCTCGCGGATGCTGTACTGGGCAGGACGGGTCTTGAGCTCCTTAGTAACACCCAAGTATGGCAGGAAGACGATATGGCAGTACATGACATTATTGGCACCCAAATCGTGGCGCATCTGACGAATGGCCTCGATATAATGGACTCCTTCGTAATCGCCCACCGTGCCGCCAATTTCCACCACGGCAATATTGGCGCCGGCTTTGGTAGCGCCGTCGATGATAAATTTTTTGACCGTGTCGGTCAGATGCGGAATCATCTGGACTGTTTTGCCCAAAAAATCACCGTGCCGTTCGCGAGCGATCAGGTCGCTGTAGATGCGGCCGGTCATAATCGAAGAGTCTTGGGTGAGATTTTCGTCGATAAATCTTTCGTAGTGCCCTAGATCCAGATCGGTCTCGGCGCCATCTTCGGTTACAAATACTTCGCCGTGCTCACCAGGATTTAGCGTGCCGGCATCGTAGTTGATGTACTGGTCTAGCTTTTGGATAAAAACTTTATGTCCGCGCGCTTTGAGAATGTTGCCGATGGAAGCAGCTATAATCCCCTTGCCCAAACCTGACAGTACGCCACCGGTAACAAAGATAAACTTAATTTCATTGAGGGACGACCCCTCGGTTCTTCCCTCAACGGATTGTGGGCGAAGCCCACTTTTGGTTACACCAAAAGCAAGCAATCCTGCTCCTTTCTCCTCAGAAGAGGATATTTCACCCTCTCGAGGTTGCAACTGGTTGCTGGTAGATGCGGAGGATTGTTGGGAATTTGATTGCATGGTGGGTAGATTATTTATAAAATCTTTCGATGTGTGCGGGGATAGTAGAAACTATTTCGTAGTTGATGTTGCCAGCCCAATCGGCAATGTCGGTAGCGGTGATCTGTTTGGTTTGGCTACTGCCGATTATCACAACCTCATCGCCCACTTTGGCCCGTGGGCGCTTGGAGAGGTCGACGATGGTCATATTCATGCAAATCCGCCCGATCATCGGCAGCACGGCCCCTTTGTATAAGCAAAAACCCATATTGGAGAGCGAACGGGGAATACCTTCGAAATAACCGATGGGTAGTACACCGATAGTCATGGCTTGGCGGGCTTGATAGGTAGAGCCGTAGCCGATGTAGCTACCGGCGGGGATGCGCTTGATTTGAACAAGACGGGTCTTGTAGCTGAGAGCCGGCTTGAGCTTGAGTGCACGGGTGGACTTGTTGCGCCGGGCCCAGACCTCGATCCCGCGCGATGGCCAGAGGCCATACATGGCTATGCCGATACGCACGCAATTAAAATGACTCTCCGGATGCATGATGGTAGCAGCCGAAGCGGCCAGAGAAACGATGGGGATGCTGATGCCTTGATCGGTGATCTTTTTAACTACTCGCTCAAAAGCTCGGAGCTGATCTTTGGTATAGCTCTGATTGAGCTCCTCGACACTGGCCAAGTGCGAATACAAGCCTTCTAGTACAAAGCGTCGAGGATAAGAGCTGATTTTTTTGGCCATGAGCACTGCCTCGCCATTGGCAAAGCCGAGCCGATGGATGCCGGTATCGACCTTGAGATAAACGATCGCCTTTTGACCCAATACATCGGCCACCCGCGAGATAGTGCGGTAGCTCTCGTCGCCATACACTGATATAGCGACCTTGAGGCGAATTAGGCGTTTGATGTTTTCTTTGTCTACGGCTCCCAGCACCACAATCGGCTGGATAACGCCGTATTTGCGTAGCTCAATCGCTTCTTCGGCTGTGGCCACCCCCAGATGAGTAGCGCCAGACTTAATCGCCTGCTTGGCTACCTCAAATATGCCGTGCCCATAGGCATGACTTTTAACAATGGCCATGATTTGTGTTTCGGGAGCTAGTAGTCGCTTAATCTGCTTGATGTTGTGATCAATTGCTTTGAGATCTACAACCAGCCAACTGAGCGGACTATTCATGCGAACTAAACAGAAAAAACCTCCTATAATATCGTGTGCCCACCCCCTGCAAGCACTATGTAGTATTGTACCCCAATATTGGCTCTGCGTTGACTGTTTCTTGATTTTGGGCTATGGTGGCTATGATTTGTACCATTGAGATAAAGGAGAAGTGAGATGTTCTGGATGCTCTTCGGATTGGTCGGCTTATTGATGGCTTACCGTTTCTGGTGGATAAAAAATTGCACTAAGGTCAATCAGGATCCTGTTAAGATAGGATTATCGGTATTGGCTGGGGGTTCGTTAGCATTTGCCTCCATCATGTTTGCGCTCACTGCTGTTAATGTCTGGTTTTCCAGCCACCCAGCAGTTTGCTTTGCTCTCAGAACAGATGTCGAGAAAAGACCCAGTGTGGTGATTTACCAACTGGTAGATCCTCCGCAATCGGTAGTGTCGACATCGAGCAGCCATGGGACGATTTACGATCTGCCTACGGGTCTGCTAAAGGAAGAGGCAGTGGTAGTTGAGGGCCAGAGGGGGTTCTACACGCTGGAGACATTGCCGGACGGCACGCGAGAGTACAAAGAAAAGATGTACCGAGCTGATCTGGTACGGATCCTGGAGGATGCTCAGCGCGCTCAGACTGCTGATGAGCACTGGAGGATAACAGAAACGACCGAGAGTCGCGATCTCGGCAACTACCGGTGGCTGTGGTGGCCCCTTAAAACCTTCCAGAAGACAACCACCACGACTGAGTTGGAAAAGGTAATTATCTATGAGGCCCCGGTGGAGACATCAGTGGGGCCAGCGGACAACTAAGCTCATGCTTCTCAGCTCCTCAAGAGCCCTTCGGGGCTCTTTTTTGTTGGTGATTGGTGATGTCTCTCCGAAGTACTGAGAGCTACCTTGGTGTTAATACAAGAAGATTGTTTTATTACATTAAGAAATCCCCTCAGCCCCTGCCTGCCGGTAGGCAGGAATGACAGAGCGAGGTGGGAGGGATAAAGGGGGCAGATCCTGAAATGAATTCAGGATGACGGCAACAGAGAGACAGATCCCTCGACAAGCTCGGGATGACAAAACAAAAAGCCCCGATATCTCGGGGCCTCTGCTTTTTTAATTTGTAATTTTTAACTTTTAATTACCCCCTAAATATCCAGATTCTGTACGAACTTGGCGTTGGTCTGGATAAATTCTTTGCGTGGGGCGACTTCTTCACCCATCAGGGTTGTAAAGACAGTGTCGGCCATGATTGCGTCTTCGATCTTGACCTGATGCAAGATCCGATTGGCGGGATTCATGGTGGTTTCCCAAAGCTGCTCGGGATTCATCTCACCCAAACCTTTGTAACGCTGAATGCTCGGGCCCTTGCCGGCCGACTTTTCTTCGGTAGTCTCGGCTTCGGCGGTTTCGCCTTCGGCAACCACCTCTACCTCGGATTCATCGACTTCTTCTTTCTTGCCCTTGGCCCGCCGCTCTTCTCTGGCAGCCAGCATCTCGGCCATGATCCGCTCTTTTTCCTCATCGGAGTAGGCCCAACGGATCTCTTTGCCTAGCTTGATCTGATACAAAGGTGGTTGCGCAATGTAGAGGTAACCCCGGTCGATCAGCGGACGCATGTAGCGGTAAAAGAATGTCAAAAGCAGAGTCCGGATGTGCGAGCCATCGACATCGGCATCGGTCATGATAATGATCCGATGATAACGGACCTTGTCGGCGTCGAACTGATCGGCGATCCCGGCACCTAGTGCGATGATGAGGACCTTGATCTCCTCGGAAGACAACATTTTGTCCAGGCGGGCTTTTTCGACATTCAAAATCTTTCCGCGCAGAGGCAAAATGGCTTGAAAATGACGATCGCGACCAGATTTGGCCGAACCGCCGGCCGATTGACCCTCTACAATATAGATCTCGCATTTGGATGGGTTGCGCTCGGTACAGTCGGCCAGTTTTCCAGGTAGAGTCATGCCTTCGAGGGCACCCTTGCGCAATACTGTATCGCGGGCAGCACGAGCAGCCAGGCGCGCCTTGGCAGCGAGCAGGTTTTTGTTGATCATCCGCTTGGCGTCGCCCGGGTGCTCTTCGAGGAAATGCTCGAAGTATTCAGAAAAGACAGATTCTACCACCGTACGCACTTCAGAGTTGCCCAGCTTGGCTTTGGTCTGGCCTTCGAACTGCGGGTTGGCCAGCTTGACGGAAATAATTGCGGTCAAGCCTTCGCGGACATCCTCACCGGTGAGGGCGTCTTTGGCGTCTTTGATCATGTTGGCCTTTTTGGCATAGCTGTTGAGGGCACGGGTGAGCGCAGTGCGAAAACCCACTACATGGGTACCACCTTCGGGGTTGTAGATATTGTTGGCAAAAGCGCGGAGATTTTCGTTGAAATCTTCGGTGTATTGGAGGCCGATTTCTACATGGACACCATTTTTTTCTTTATCGACATAAAATGCCGGGGTAAAAAGTGGGGTTTTGGAGCGGTTGAGATCGTCGACGAAGTCTTTGACCCCGCCTTCGAAATGAAATACTTCGTGCTGATCGCTGCGCTCGTCGGTTAGCTCGATGCGAACGCCTTTGGTCAGATAGGCCTGGTGCTTGAGATGCTCTACCACGGTCTTCCAGGCGTATCCTTCGTTGTCTTCAAAAATATCTTTGTCGGCGTGGAAGGTGACCTTGGTGCCGCTACCTTTGGCACTTTTGTCTATTACCTTCAGATCGCCCTGGGGGACGCCTTTTTTGTACTCTTGGGCGTAAGTTTTGCCATCGCGGGTTACCTCTACGCGCAACCAATCGGACAGAGCGTTGACTACCGATACACCGACACCGTGCAGACCACCGGATACCTTGTAGCCTTCACCGCCAAATTTACCCCCAGCGTGCAGGGTGGTGAGGACGGTTTCGACTGTGGATTTTTTGGTTTGGGGATGCTTCTCTACCGGAATACCTCGACCATCGTCTTGGACGCTAACCTTGCCGTCTTTGTGGATGATGACCTGGACGGTGGTAGCATAGCCAGCCATGGCTTCGTCTACGGAGTTGTCGGCTACCTCCCAGATCATATGGTGAAGACCCTCTACCGAAGTAGAGCCGATGTACATACCGGGACGCTTACGGACTGGGTCGAGACCCTCCAATACCTGGATGTCTTTGGCGCCGTAAGAGCTGGGTTTTGGTGTTTTTTCCTTGTCTGCCATGCGAAAGATTGGAAGCCAGAAAATAATGGCTTATCTCCTATAATTATAGGGTATTTTAGGGTAGAGGGCAAGATTTTGGGGAGGTTGTAGGCTCAATCGCCACTGGTGGATTTATGCGCTCTGGGAGCAGTTTTTGGTTTGACGAGTGGTACCAAGTGGGTGTATAATATGGGTATGTTCGTTTACAATTAAATCTGCCCTATGGGGCAAGGAGAAGTGACATGGACCAGTTTGGTGCAGCATGCGTGACATTATTCCAGTTTGTCGCTGCAGGGCTTGGCATATTCGTGGCTGGCCGTCTGGTGCAGTGGTTGATCCCTGCCCTTCCTAGCCAGCCCACTACTGGCAAAGAGTTTCTGGCCAGTCACCCCGACTTTACCGAACGCCCCGAGCTTCTGGGGTGATGCCATGACAAAAAGAGTCGCCAGCGGATTGGGTCGAATCGGTATTGTACTTGGCGTAGCGCTGATTGTGATCATCTTCTTGATCCCAGCGCTCATCTGCTTTGCGATCTGCTATTTTAGCTATCGCTATCAAGATGCCAAGAAGGAGTGATGTTCCCGCAGATGCGAGAAGGCATCGGGGAAAGGGAGCATGTGATGATACGCGCAGAAGAAGCGGCCAAGAGGGTAGATGAGATGAACTCAGAAACCTTTAGCGAAGAGAGGTATGCGGTGGTGATCAAGCGCGAAGTGGAGGCGTTTGACACTAGAGTCAAAGATGCTATCGAGAAGCTTGAGCGGAGCGCAGACAGGCTGATTAGTCTGCAGGGCGTTAATCCCGCACACAAGGAGAAGCTCCTTGAGGCGGTGGAGGGCAAGCTAAGAGAGCTGGGCTATTCGGTTTTGCGCCACGGCCGCGAGAACATCCAGATCAGTTGGTAATCCTGCGGATGCGACAAGGCATCGGGGAAGGAGATCAGAATGCTCGACATGATACATGGCCTCATCTTTGCACCGGCAAGTCTCGGAAAAACCGCAATAATAATGGTACTGCTAACACCACTGGCAGTGCTCACCTTGTACCTTGTGGTGCAGCTGTGGATGCTCCTACGGCACTAACTGTCAACGACCAACCCGCATAAGACATCGAGTCTTCCCTGCGAGTTGGTCGTTTTTTATTATATGAGTTTGACATAGCTAGGGCTCGGTGGTTAACTATCGAGGTACCTTAACTGAAAAAGTCAGATCACAGGAGCAATATTTATGTCGGAAACCTATTTGACTACCATCAAGCCCGATAAGCGACTAAGCACAGGACAGGGCTTCGTGGATGCCTTGACGATGCGCGGTTGCAAGCTCGACAGTTCGGTCGCGGATGTGTTGAGGTTGGTAGCGTTTCAAGAGGCTCTGGTGGCACCTCGACCAGTCCGATTGCATGCTTTACCCTTTGACCGGCTGACTGATCGTCGTAGATCAGCGCCCTTGCATGAGCTTTGCGCTGGTGCTTATAGCCAAGGTTTTCAGGATTGCCCCGCTTGGGTTGGTGTCCAGATGTGCTTGCAGTGGCCTAAGGGAGTTGAAGAGCAGTACTTTGCTTTTGGAATGCAGCCATTGGTGGACTCGAGGGGAGTTCCCCGTATGTGGTATGCAGGACATAATTATGTGGAGCGAGAGACCACTACCTCCGAGGGGGTAAAGCAAAAATTGCAGATTTATGGTTACTATCTGCACGCCCTGCAGGCCAATCCACAGCATCTGTGGTTCCCAGGATATAACAACTGGATCTTTGCAGCTCCAGAGTGATTGTTGTACTAACAAGAAAGCTGCACAAGATAGACTAACCTATTCGGTAACGGGTTAGTCTTTTTTATTTGCGGTGCTGGATTCCCGCCTCCACTTCTCGTCCATACCCTTCTCTTTTTTGTCATTCCCGCGAAGGCGGGAATCCAGAAAAATTAAATAAAAATGTCTTCGACAAATCTTCCCAGTTGGGATTAGTCGATTCGATAAGCCGCAGCTTCCACTCTCGATTCCATTTTTTCAGCCTCTTCTCGCGCACGATTGCTTCTTCGGCCGAGTCAAGAGATTCGCAATAGACAAGGTTGCCCACACCATACTTTTGAGTAAAGCCTTTTACACTCTTACTTTTGTGCTGGTCTACTCGACCAGCTAGATTCGATGTGACCCCTGTGTACAGCGTCCCGTTTTTGCCACTTGCCAGAATGTAGACGAAATAATTTTTCATTTTCGTTCTGGATTGCTAGTGGGGAGATTTTTTTGTATTTTTGTTTTCTTTTCTGGATTCCCGCCTCCGCGGGAATGACAAACGGGTGCGGGAAGGGAGAGCAGTGAGCTTGGTTCTGCCCCAAGCAGAACTAGGCTATGCCTATGAGCGTTGAGAGGGAAACCGGTCCTTTAAAGGAGAAAGGAGCAGGATTGCTTGCTTTGGGCACCCAAGCCCAAAGTGGGCTCTGCCCACAATCCGTTGAGGGAAGAACCATTGGTTCGTCCCTCAAGGACTATTCCCTCAGCTTGGCTTTGAATTGGCGAGCGAGCTGCTGGACGATTTTGCTTTGGATCGCATCGCGATCTTCTTTGGTTAGCGTCCGTTCGGGCGAGCGCAGCTCGATATGGAAAGCTAGGCTGTGCTCGGTAGCCGAAAGCGAGAAGGCGTCGAACAGCTCTACCCCGACTACTAGTGGGTCGATGTTGTGTATTGCGCTCCAGATATCGCCGATGCGCTCCTGCTTCTTGGCAACAAAAGCCAGATCGAATTTGATAGCGGGGTATTTTGGCGGCTCCACAAAGGGACGATTCCATACCACCCGCTCTACCAATGGATCGATATCCACCTCGAACCCAGCTAATTTGGAGTCGTGTTGAGTGAGAGTACCGATGGGGTCGCGCTCGAGTAAGATGTCCAAGTGATTTGGATTGGTCTGGTAGGCAAACTCCACCCCTAGCTCACGGCTGACCTGATCGAAAATACCGCGTGCTATCCGGTAGGCTTGGTCGCCAGATACCACCACTGCTAGGTGGGTGGGCTGATTCGGCAGCTCGGATTTAGACTGGCTAAATACCCGACCCAGCTCAAAGACGACTTGATCCCCCCACTCGGCTTCGGTCGCTATGGCAAACAGACTGGGCAATAGATTTGTTTTGAGATGAGTCCAATTGTCGGTCAGCGGATTTTCTAAGGATACAGCCGACTTGCTACCGCCTTGATCGAACGGATGCGTGCGCAACTGAGTAGCACCGAGTCGTACCAAGATGTCGGCCAGCTTGGTCTGCAGCTGATGATGCAGTGGCCACACCGGAGAGACAACCTCGGCTACCAGGGGCTGCGAGGCAAGGTGGTCGAGGCCGTGGATGCGGATGATTTCTTCGGCAATGTCGGCCTCGACCTGAATATCTTGGCGATAGCTCGGGACTTTGACGGTCAAATGTTTGCCATCGATCGTACAGGGCAGGTCGATGCTCTCGAGCAGGGCGACAATCTGACGATTGCCTAGATCGAGAGTGGTGATCTGGTTGATGAGATCGAGGCGAAATTTTTTGTCGACAACCGCTGGTGGTAGATCG
>CAYWVE010000009.1:0-11864 GCA_964461775.1 uncultured Candidatus Saccharibacteria bacterium
GATCGCTGGCTTCAAGCTGCGCGAAGGCATGCCGGTAGGGGTAATGGTTACTCTGCGGGGCAGCCGGATGTATGATTTTCTCGATCGCTTGGTCAATGTTTCCCTCCCTCGTGTCCGCGACTTCCAGGGTCTCGATCCCAAGTCCGGCTTCGATCGTCAGGGCAACTACAGCTTGGGTCTGCGTGAGCACATCGTATTCCCCGAGATCGTTTTTGAGACAGTAGACAAAAACTTCTCCCTCCAGATTACGCTTGCTACTACTGCTCAGACCAAGGAGCAAGCTCTGATCCTCTTGCAACACTTGGGTTTTCCGTTTAAAAAGGATAAATAACATTTATGGCCAGAAAAGCATTAATCAATAAAGCAAAGCTCAAACCGAAGTTCTCCACTCGTAAGGTGAATCGGTGTGCGATTTGTGGTCGCCCACACGGCTATCTGCGTGATTTTGGGATCTGCCGCATCTGCTTTAGGGATCTCGCTCGCAATAGCCAGCTCCCCGGTATCAAGAAATCCAGCTGGTAATCTAGATAACTTTTTCTTATGTCTAATATCAACGACCCAATAGCCGATCTCCTCACTCGCCTCCGCAACGCACTTGCCGTGCGTCACCAGAGCGTGGTTTTGCCTACCTCCAAGCTCAAGCTTGCGATTGGCAAATTGCTCATGGAAGAAGGCTATGTTGGGGGAGTGAGTGAGGTAAATATCAAAGACAACGACTTTCCTCAGCTCAAGATCGACCTCAAGTACCACAATCAAGATTCTGTCATCCGGGGCCTTCGTCGCATTAGTAAGCCGGGTCAGCGCATTTACCAAACCGCCAAGAAGATCCGCCCAGTATTGGGTGGGGTCGGAGTAGCCGTAGTGTCTACCTCCGAAGGTCTCTTGACCGATGCCCAGGCACGCGCCAAGGGTCTAGGAGGCGAAGTTTTGTTTAAAGTCTGGTAATCTACTCATATGTCCAAGATCGGAAAACTCCCAATTCAGCTTCCTGCTCAAGTCTCGATTACTCTCGAGGCTGATCAAGCCATTGTCAAAGGTGCCAAGGGCGAGTTGGTGGTGCCGATTCATTCCGAGGTCGCAGTAGTGATCGAGGATGGCCAAGCCCTGGTCACTCGCAAATCAGAGACCAAGCTAGCCAAATCGCTGCATGGATTGACCCGCAGCTTGCTGGCCAATGCTGTCGATGGTGTGACCATCGGCTTTACTAAGACCCTCGAGATCAACGGCGTTGGTTTCCGGGCCGAAATGAAGGGGGCGGATGTCCTGGTGCTCAATATCGGCTTTTCTCATCCGGTCGAGGTACCGGTGCTCGAAGGCGTGGAGGTCAAGACCGACAAAAATCAGATCATTGTAACCGGTCTCGACAAGCAACGCGTCGGCCAGATGGCAGCTGTTATTCGCGCCCACAAGAAGCCCGAACCATACAAGGGCAAGGGTATCAAGTATTCCGATGAGGTGATCAAGCGCAAGGCCGGTAAGACCGCCAAGGCTTAAGGTATTCTACGATTATGAAAGAAGCAAAAGGTACAATTCACAAGCGTCTCGCCCGGATCAAGCGCACTGCTGCGCGGATTATTGCTAGTGCCGAGCGTCCAAAGTTGCGCGTATACCGTAGCAACAAAAATATTTATGCACAGGTCATCGATCACACTGGCCAGATTATTGCCGCCGCTAGTGATATTAAGTCTTCGGCCAAGCCCAAGGTAGCATCTGCCACCGAGGTAGGTACCGCCATCGCCAAAGCCGCCCTCGCCAAGCAGGTGACCAAAGTCGCCTTCGACCGGCACGGGTATCAGTATCATGGTCGGGTCAAGGCTCTTGCCGAAGCTGCTCGCGAAGCCGGCCTTCAATTCTAAGTTTTATTATGCTAAATTCCTCTACTAACAATTTTGCCAATCGTCGCCCCGGAGGCGGGGGTCGCCCAGGTGGCGGTCGGAGTCATCGCGAACCCCGTCCAGTTAGCGAATTCGAAGAGCGGGTGATCGAAGTCAATCGCGTTACGCGTGTAGTCAAGGGTGGTAAGCGTATGCGCTTCCGCGCTTTGGTGGTAATCGGCGATCGCAAGGGCCGGGTTTCTTACGGTTTGGGCAAAGCAACCGATGTGACCACTGCCGTTACTAAGGCGGTTACCTCTGCCAAGAAAGACATGCTCAAAGTTTCTCTGACCCGTGGTACCCTCCCATATCGAATCATCGGTGTTCACAAGAGCGCACAGGTTTTGGTCAAGCCAGCTAGTCCCGGAAGCGGTCTGATCGCCGGTGGTGCCGCTCGCGTAGTGCTTGAATTGGCCGGAGTCAAAGACGCTGTTGCCAAAATGCTTGGTTCTTCCAATAAAATCAGCAATGTCATGGCCACTCTGGATGCCTTGCGCAATGCTACCCCTCGACGCAATCTCATGGAACGCCGTGGTATTGCCAAGCCAGCCAAGGCTGCGCCTGTCGAAACCGCTCCAGTAGCCGAAGTCGAATCTAATTAATCGTTTGTCATGACACAGCTCCACGCAATTACTAGCTTAGATCGCAACAAAAACCGCAAGCGCGTCGGTCGGGGTTCGGCTGCCGGTGGTGGCTCTACTGCTGGTCGCGGAAACAAAGGGCAAAAAGCTCGTACTGGCGGCAGTATTCCCGCTTATTTCGAGGGTGGTCAGGTACCATTTATTCGCCGTTTAAAGAAGAAGCGGGGATTCCACTCTCACCGTTCTTATACATGGTTGCGCCTTGGCCTTACCGACATCGCCAAGCTTGCCGTTGACGGTAAGCTCGACCTAGATACTTTGGCCGAAAAAGGTCTGCTCAAGACCGGAACTCGGGTCAAGATTTTGGATAACGGAGAGCTAACCACTGCCCTTCAGGTCAAGGTCCATGCCGCCTCTGCGGGCGCTCGTTCGAAAATCGAAGCCGCTGGTGGTACGATTGAACTAGTCTAAGTTCTTATGTTGCAAACTCTCACTCATCTTTGGATGGACCGCGACATGCGGCGCCGTATCGGCTATACGCTTCTACTATTATTGTTGGTGCGTTTGGTTAGCCATACCCCCATGCCTGGGGTCGATCTCGAGGCTTTGTCTCAGGTCTTTTCTGGCAACCAATTCCTCGGCCTGCTCGACCTTTTTTCGGGTGGTTCGCTCAATCGGTTTTCTATCGCCATGATGGGCGTGGGTCCCTACATTAACGCTTCGATTGTGATGAACCTGATGACAATGGCTTTGCCTTCGGTAGAAGCTTTGTCCAAAGAAGGTGACTATGGTCGTCGCAAGATCGCTCAGTACACGCGCTACCTGACAGTACCCTTTGGTCTGATCCAGGGCTACGGCATGATGACCTTATTGCAACGATCCGATGTCAACATCCTTGGCAATATCAGTAGCTGGGAATTCATCACCCTACTGTTGATTGTCACTTTTGGCACCATGGTCTTGATGTGGTTGGGCGAGCTGATTAGCGAATTCGGCATTGGCAACGGCATTTCTTTAATTATCTTCGCTGGTATTTTGGCGGCTGGTCCCGCTGCCCTCACCAACACCGCAGCTTTGTTTGACGCTACCGGCATCATCACGCTGGCTATTTTTGCTGCCTTAGCTTTGCTAACTGTCTACCTGGTGGTCTACATCAGCGAAGGTCAGCGCAATATCCCTATCTCTTATGCTGGCCGAGCTACGGGTAATCGCCTCTATGGTGGCCAAAGTAGCTTCTTGCCGCTACGGGTCAACCAAGCCGGGGTTATCCCAATTATTTTTGCCTTATCGCTCCTCCTCTTCCCTGGGTTGATCGCTTCTTTCTTTGCTGCTGCCCGCACCGACTGGATCGCCAACTCTGCTCAGTGGATTCAGCGCTTGATTGAGGATCAAACCTTCTACGGTATTGCTTACTTCTTGCTCGTAGTTGGATTCACTTATTTTTACACTTGGGTTATCTTCAAGCCAGATACCGTTGCCGAAAATATTCAAAAAGCCGGTGGCTTTGTTCCCGGCATTCGTCCGGGCAAACAGACGGTCGATTTTCTGGCCTTTGTTAGCAATCGGATCACGCTAGCTGGAGCTCTGTTCCTTGGTCTTATCGCTGTGCTACCTATTATCGTGCAAGCCGGTACCGGGGTCACCACCCTGGCACTCGGTGGTACCGGGCTACTCATTGTCGTTTCGGTAGCTTTGGAATTCATGCGGCAGATTCGAGCTCAGCTGATCATGAAGCGTTACGATGCCAGCTAAACTGGCCAAACTCACCTTCGATCTCATACTCTACGGGGGACCCGGCTCGGGCAAAACAACCATTGCCAACCTGCTTGCTCCCAAATACGGCCTTCACCACTTTGCGGTTGGTCAGCTTTTGCGCGAGATAGCCAAGCAGAAAACTCCGTTAGGGTTAGAAATCAAAAGCAAGATCGAAGCTGGCAAGCTGATCAACAACAAGTTCAATCAGCAAATTCTCGATCAAGTAGTAGACGCCGTTCCGGCCCACAAGCACATTGTCTTCGATGGTTTTCCTCGTACACTCGTTCAGGCTAAATGGTTCGACCAGTATCTCGAGGACTGCAAGCGACAAAGTATCTTGGTGTATCTACAAGTGGATCTACCGGTTATCCGTGCGCGCCTAAGTGAGCGTGGTCGGGCCGACGACAAAGACAAAGCAGCACTAAGCCGCCGACTCGCTACCTTCAAGCGCAACTCCAAGGGGATCATTGCGCACTACCAGCGCCAAAAGAGACTATTGGTCATCGATGCTAACGGTACGCCCGAAGAGGTGGTCGATAATATTATCTGCAATTTTAAATAAATGGCTTTTACACCTCAAGAAATCGAATCACTCAAAACCGGCGGCCAAAAACTGGTCGAGATTTTGGCACGACTAGTCGCGGCTGCTCAGCCAGGAGCCAATTTGCTTGAGCTCGACCGCTTGGCGGGGGAGATTGCCCACGAATTAGGGGGTACCCCTTCTTTTAAGGGATTTCACGGGTATCCGGCCAATAGTTGCCTTTGCCCCAATCAGGGGGTGGTTCACTGCATCCCTACCGACTATCAGCTCAAATCGGGCGATATCCTTACCATCGACATGGGTCTGCACTACGAGGGTCTGCACACCGACGCCGCTGTCACCATCCCTATCGGCCAGGTGCCCCCTGCTACGCACAAGCTGCTCGCCGGTACATACGAGGCTCTCCAGGTAGGGACACGGGCACTTTACCCCAATATCCCCATCCGAGAGGTCTCCGCAGCCATCGAGGGAGAGCTCAAAGCGCATAATCTGACGATTTTTCGTGAGTTTGTTGGCCACCAGATCGGCTCAGAGCTCCATGGCGAGCGCCTGATCCCCAACTTTGCCGCAGGGGCCGATCCAGGCACTCTACCTGCCGGTATCGCCATTGCCCTAGAGCCAATTGCCGGGGTGGGGAGCCCTCAATCTCGGACCATAGCCGATGGCTGGAGCGTCCATACGGCCGACGATCAGCCCGCTGCCCACTTCGAGCAGACCATCCTGATTACCCCTGATGGCTACGAAATTATCACCCCGATCAGCCAAATTGTAGAATCTTAAAAAATCTCTTGACGGGTCGCTCAAAAAAGCCCATAATATCAGAGTATTTTTATGCCCTTATAGGAGATCGGACGCAGCGCTTTACTAAGTGTTGAGTTGGATTCCTGCCTCTGGTAGGCGATGGGTTGAAAGTTTTTATACCGGCAATTTGGTTTCTTGGCAATTTATGTCCGATAAACAAGTGATCGAACTCGACGGCACTGTCATCGAAGCCTTGCCCAACGCAATGTTTCGGGTAGAAATCGAGGGGGGTCATGTGGTTTTGGCACACATTTCCGGGAAGATGCGGATGCATTACATCAAGATCGTCCCTGGCGACCAGGTTAAGCTCGAGATGAGCCCCTACGACATTGCCAAGGGTCGGATCGTTTATCGTTACTCCGGTCCATCCAAACGGCCTCCTAGATAATCTTATTCATATGAAAGTTGGCGCTTCTGTAAAAACTATGTGCAAAAATTGCCGTATCATCCGCCGCAATGGCCGAGTGATGGTGATTTGCAGTAGCAGCAAGAAGCACAAGCAGCGTCAAGGTTAGTTTCATCATTTTTATCACACATGGTTGTTCGTATCGCTGGTATCAATCTCGACCCCGATCGCAAGCTGGTCATGGCTCTGACCAAGATTTATGGCATTGGTCGCACCAAAAGTGCCGAAATCTTGACCAACACCAAAGTTGACCCCATCAAGCGGGTCAAGGATCTGACCGACGAAGAAGAAAACAAGCTTCGTACCGCTATTGAAAAAGAGTCCTTGGTCGAAGGTGATCTTCGTCGCGACATCTCCATGAACATCAAGCGCCTCAAAGATATCGCTAGCTACCGTGGCTCTCGCCATACCAAGCGGTTGCCTTTGCGGGGCCAGCGCACCAAGACCAATGCTCGCACCAAGCGCGGCAAGAAGGTTACTATGGGTAGCGGCCGCAAGAAATCTTCGGACAAGACTTAAACTGACAGACTTATCTTCATATGTCTCGCAAAAAAAGATTACAAAACAAGATCGACAACAGCAAAAAGTCCGAAGCCAAGCGGCAGGCTTACGATGCCAAGGCTAAGCTCAAGGCAGTCAAGAAAAAGCGCACAAAGCGCGTGGTTACCGAAGGCAAGGTATATATTCAGTCCACCTTCAACAACACTATTGTTACTATTACCGATACAGCTGGCTCAGTGATCGCTGCCAGCTCTAGCGGAGCCCAAGGCTTCAAGGGTGCCAAGAAATCTACTTCCTTTGCCGCCTCCAAGGCCGCCGGTGCTGCCGCCTCTAAGGCTACTGGTATGGGGCTAGCCAAGGTAGAGATCTTCGTCAAAGGCGTAGGTACTGGCCGGGATGCTGCCATTCGTTCGATCGCCCAAAACGGCATCGATGTAGTCGGGATCAAAGATCTGACCCCAGTACCCCATAATGGCCCTCGCCCCCGTAAACCTAGAAGAGTCTAATATTCTGATATGTCGAGATTAACTGGTCCAAAAATGAAGAAAGTACGGTCGCTAGGCGAAGAGTTCGCCATGCAGGGCGATCGGTCTTTGGCTGCCAAATTCGTAAAGCTTCATCGCAAGCAGCCCCCTGGGCAGCACGGCAAAAAGAAGGGCTTTGCTAAGATCACTGGCTACAACCTCCAGCTACGCGAGAAGCAAAAGGCCAAACTTTTCTACCAGATCACCGAAAAAGATTTGCGCAGATACTACGCCCGGGCTACCAAGGTGGTTGGCTCGACCAACTTCGCCTTGCTGGCTGGCCTGGAGCGCCGCCTAGACAATGTCGTCTACCGCGCTGGCTTGACCAACTCCCATCGTGCCGCCCGGCAGCTTGTGTCGCATGGTCACTTTTTGCTCAACGGCAAAAAGGCCACTGTGCCATCTATGCAGGTCAAGATCGGCGATGTGGTTACTTACAAAGGCCGTTCGGCTAAGCTTCAAGATGCTGTTTCCGAGATTGCTAGCCAAAACGAATCCGTCAGCTGGATCAGCGTAGATCCAAAAACTTTGCAGATCGAAATCAAAAGCTTGCCGGTGCGCGAAGAAATCGCCGTACCATTTGATGAAAAGTTGATTATCGAATTCTATTCGAGGTAATAATGGGGAACTAATATAAATTTTTATGATGCCAGAAATCAATCTGCCAACTATCAAGATCGAAGAGCGTGCCGATAACCGCACTGTCTTTGTCGTAGAGCCTTGCTACCCAGGCTACGGTACAACCTTGGGCAATGCCCTTCGTCGGGTGCTGCTCAGCTCTTTGCCCGGTGCGGCGGTCATCGCCGTTAAGATCGCGGGTGTCGATCATGAGTTTTCGCCGATTACTGGCGTAAAGGAAGATGCAGTGCATATCATCCTGGAGCTCAAAAAGCTGCGCTTCCAGCTCCATCAGGACGAGCCTGTGACCCTGCACCTCAAGGCCACCAAGGCCGGTGAGGTCAAGGCTTCAGATATCGAGCTACCTTCTACCGTCGAGCTGCTCACTCCCGATATCGTTTTGGCCAATGTCGCCGAAAAAGGTGCTCTCGATATGGAGATCCAGGTGGCCAAGGGGCGCGGCTATGTGGCGAGCGAAGCCATGGACGAAGCCAACTTCTCTATCGGCACCATCGCCATCGATGCTTCCTACTCACCTGTTCAGCGCGTTTCCTTCGCGGTGGAGCCAACTCGTGTAGGGGAGATGATCAACTACGACAAGCTGACCATCGACATCCTTACCGACGGCACTCTCGATCCCGAGGAAGCTTTGCGCTCTAGCGCACAGATCCTGGCTAATCAGCTGGCTGCTTTTGGAGCCGAGATTCAGGACCTTACTCAGATCCAAGCCCAGTCTGCAGCTGCCAGCACCAACATCAAAGACTTCACCATCGACGAGATCAACCTCTCGATTCGTACTACCAATGCTCTCCACAACAACGAGATCAACACCGTAGCCGATATCCTGAGCGTTGGTAGCGACAAGCTCTCTGAAATGAAGGGTCTTGGTGCCAAGGCACTCGACGAGATCACCACGCGCCTCGAAGAGCTCGGAGTATCTTTTAATCCTCCAGCTGCCGAGTAGCTTAAATCAAACAAAATATTATGCGTCATTTGGTCGAAGGTAAAAAATTTGGTCGGGTCAAAAAGCAGCGCGAAGCTCTGTACAAGGGTTTGCTGACTAGTTTGATCTTGCACGAGCGCATCGAGACCACTTTGCCCAAGGCCAAGGCGATTCGCCCACAGATCGAGCATTTGATCACCATCGCCAAAAAAGGCGACCTAGCAGCCAAGCGGTTGCTCATGCCCAAGCTTTACAACAAGCAGATTATCGTCAAAAAGCTTTTGCAGGAGATCGCTCCTCGCTACACTACTCGTCCTGGTGGCTATGTCCGGATCATCAAGACCGGTATCCGCCCAGGTGATGCAGCCGAAAAAGCAATTATCGAATTTGTCTAAATCTCATGGCTACTCCTAATTCCCAAAACTCAGAGCCGGTTGTTGCCAAGTCGTCCAAGCGGCCGACTCGGATCATCACCAAGGTCACTCCTCATATGCCAGCTCACCTGTTGGCTGAGCGGTGGTTTTTGATCGATGCTTCCGACGCTGTTGTTGGTCGGCTTGCTGTCGTCATTGCCAAGCTCTTGATGGGCAAGGATCTGCCATCGTACAACCCAGGTGTAGATGCCAAGACCAATGTGATTGTCATAAACGCAGGTGGCGTGCGCTTTACCGGCAACAAGCACGAAGACAAGCAGTATGTTCGCCACACTGGCTATCTGGGTGGGCTCAAGGTCACCACTCCTAAGCGCGTCCTGGAAGGCAAGCAGCCTGAGGAAGTGTTGCGCAAGGCTGTCTATGGCATGGTGCCAAAAAACAAACTACGCCACAATCTCATGGATCGGCTCAAGCTCTATAATACCGCCGAGCACCCACATGGTGGTCAGCAACCCGTTGTAATCACACTGAAGTAATCTTATGGCAGATATCAATTTTTCTGGTCAATACTACTATGGGGTGGGTCGTCGCAAAACATCGACGGCTCGGATTCGCTTGTACAAAGGCGATGGCAAGCAGGTTACCATCAACAATCAGCCTGGTGACCGCTACTTTAGCCCTACCTATCTTTTAGATACTATTATTGTTCCGCTCAAGGCTGTGGGTATGGACAAAGATTTCGACATCTCCGTCCGTGTGAGCGGCGGCGGTATGGCTTCGCAGTCCGAGGCCATCCGTCACGGTGTTGCTCGCGCATTGGTCGCTTTCGATACTACTCTCAAGACCACCCTCAAGCGCTCTGGTTTACTTACTCGCGATGCTAGAATGAAAGAGCGCAAGAAGTTTGGTCTGCGTCGTGCTCGCCGCGCTCCACAGTTCTCCAAGCGTTAGTTTAGGCTCACTTGCCACTTTTCGTCATGAAGCCAATCATCAAATTTATTTCCGAAGCTCGCACCGAGCTGATGAAGGTCAACTGGCCTACTCGCCAGACGGCTGTTAATCTTACTTTGACCGTTATTGGTGTATCTCTGGCCTTCTCCTTGTATATTGCCGGTGTCGACCTGCTGCTGACCGAAGGGGTCAAGTGGGTCACCGATCAAGGTGCCGATGAGGCCAACAGTCCTATCCAGGTACCACCCATCAATATCAACGATCTCGATCTCAACGCTACTCCCGTACCTAATTAAACTACCCTAGTGAACGAAGAAGAGCTCAACCAGCCCGAAGAAACAGCAGCCGACACCACCCCAGATACTTCTGTGGAGCTTGAAGCTACTGCCTCAGCCGATGATGCAGTAGAGGACGCTGCCGCCACCGAAGAGATGGCCGAAGAAGTTGCTGTCGAGCCTACTACAGTCGAGCAACCAACCGACTCTGCTACGCCAGAGCCAGCTGTGGCCGCAGCTGAGCCTACTAGCTCGCTCTTGTCCACCGACCCAGCGCCCACCTCTACCAAGTGGCCCGGCAAGTGGTATGTACTGCACACCTATTCTGGTTACGAAGATGCAGTCGCCGATGCCCTCAAGCAGCGTATCGAATCACTCGATATGCAAGACAAAATCTTCGATGTTTTGGTACCAAAAGAAAACCAGATTGAGATCAAGGCCGGCAAGCGCAAGATCGTAGAGAAAAAGATGTTTCCCGGGTATGTCTTGGTCAACATGGATGTTACTCACGACTCTTGGTTTGTTGTCCGCAACACTCCAAATGTCACCGGCTTTATCGGTACCGATACCGATCCTGTCCCTGTAGACGAATTTGAGATCAAGTCTATCCTCAAGCGGATGGAGATCGAAGAACCCAAGTACAACATCGATCTGTCTGTGGGGGATCTGGTTCATATCAAAGATGGTCCCTTCAAAGGTTACGATGGATCTGTGTCTGAGGTCGACGCCGAGCGCGGCAAGATCAAGGTCTTGGTCTCTATCTTTGGTCGCGAAACACCAGTAGAACTTGACTTTTTACAGGTCCAGAAAGTATAATTCCATCACACAGATTGTCATTGCGAGGAAGCCATTTGGCTAACGAAGCAATCTCCCCACTACTTATTCAACCGATTCCATGGCTATCAAACCTAAAGTTTCCAAAAAAGACAAACGGCCCATCATCAAGCTGATGTGCTCAAATTGTCAGAACTATGTGGTAAACACTCGCAAAAATCCGACCAACACTCCGGATCGAATTTCGCTATCCAAATACTGCCCCAAGTGTCGGGGCCGCCACCCATTCAAAGAGACCAAGTAGCTCAACAAATCCCCGCTTCTGTAGCGGGGATTTATGTTATAATCAACTTTGTATAGATTCTCTATAGGCCTGTGGTGTAATGGTAGCTCGTCGGTCTCCAACCCCGATGAGTCAGCCATTGAGACTCTTATATCAAGAAGCATTTGAAACAAAAACCGAAGCACAGTTGCGAGAAAGATATTTTAAATCGACCCGCAACAAATCTTATCTAAGTAAGTTACTCAACATATAGGGGCGTAGTTAAATGGTATAACAAGGGTCTCCAAAACCCTCGTCGCGGGTTCGATTCCTGCCGCCCCTGCCAAAACAAAAGTCTGCCCTATGGCAGCTTTTTGTTTTAATATGGGCTTAGGGAGCGAACCGGCGCGTAAGCGCTCAGGTTCAGATAGTGATCCTGCTCCTGCCCTAGAAAGGGCAGGTATACTAAGCATGTTGGGTATACCTATATGCAGGGAGCTGAGGGGCCCCAGAGCACTGGGGAAACTATTCCTGCCGCCCCTGCCACGAAATTTACTCACCCCAGAAGCGAGTATTATTTACAGTTGTTTTAACAATTCGTAGGTTGTCATCAAGTTGTACAGCTTGCCTTGATTTGCGTCGTTATTAATAGGTTTTTCTTTTGCAAATTCAATCGAGTTCGAT
>CAYWVE010000010.1:0-4058 GCA_964461775.1 uncultured Candidatus Saccharibacteria bacterium
CTTTTTGATAGTGTCATCCCGAGCTCGTCGAGGGATCTCATTTCTAGGAATTGACGAGAGTGGATGGGAGGGGTTATAGTGCCAGAGCTTTGTACTTTATAGGAGGTGGCAGATGTCCATTGAGTCTATCTTTGAGCGGTATCCAGATTTTAAAGGGGCGGTAATGGTGTTGGCTGGTGGGTGCTTGTCGGTGGATGAGCTGATCGGAGATATGGATGTGTTGCGACACGATAAGCGGACGATGGCCAAGGTGAAACGGATTACCGGGGGGAATCAGAAGCCGTTGAATGATGCGTGTCGTGCCATCTATGATGTGGTGGTGGAGCTGTATAAGGGGTTTAATCCCAGCACAGCGTTTGTGGTGGATGTGTATCAGGCCGGTGCCGGTACTAGCCTGAACATGAATATAAACGAGGTGCTTGCGCGGGTGGCTAATCTGGGGATGTTTGGAAATTTCTGGGCTAAAGCGTCCCTGCATCCAAAGCGGCTGCTAAAAGCTGAGAATACGGGGTATCTGTGGACCTTGATGATGTACGCGGCCTTTCAGGCGCGAGAGGCAGACGGGAAAAACTCGGGCTAGATGTCCGAGCTTTTTATTTGACTGGTGGGTTGTTTTCTGCCAGTATGGGCATGATAATTGCAACTTCTCAACCAGATAAAAAGGAGGTGAGGGTATGCAATATGCAAGATCTGTGGAGATATCGGAGCTGCTGAATGCTACTTCGATCGAGTTGTATCAGGGGTGCTTGATCCGGTCGTCGTCCGTACGGACGGTGGGATTGTACTGTGCGCACGATAGAGAGGTGGAGTCTACCCGGGACGAGCGCTATGCGCAGCTATGGCTGGTCTGGAGTGTAGAGGACTGGGCAGAGACACGCATACTCCTAACGGAGTCCTGGGAGCGTCTAGATGCCCTAGATGATGCCGAGCGGGCAGAGCTGACCAAGCGGTTGGCGGGATTCATGGAGGAAGACTGGCTGGCGATTGCCACACAGGTATTGGGAGGCAATGAAGATTGGTTGAGCTTGTTGTTGGCTCGAGCAGGAGGATCAAAAGTGGGAGGTTAGGTGATGAGTTGTACCATCTGATCGCGCGGTCGTAAACTGATCCGCGCGATTTTTTATCTGGTAGAATAAAGATAATGCCAGCGATAAAGCTCGACAATCAAGCCAACTGGGAGGTGGCAAATTTTGTGGATGTGCCAGCGGAACTAGCTGAGTACGATTTTGTAGTAGCGCAGTTGTTGCTACAGCGCGGGATTGCCACGGCCGGTGAGGCGGAGCGGTTTTTGAAACCCGAGCTGGAGCACCTGGGGGATCCGGGGTTGCTGCCCGATATGGACAAGGCCGCGGAGCGGATCCGGAGCGCGGTGGAGCGCGGTGAGTCGATAGTGGTATATGGTGATTACGATGTAGATGGAGTGACATCCTCGACGATTTTGGTCGAGCTGATTCGCTCGATGGGTGGTGTGGTAGATGTGTATTTGCCCGAGCGGCTAAAGGAAGGATATGGGCTCAATATCCCGGCTATAGAAAAGCTGGCGGCGACAGGTGTAAAACTTATCGTGGCGGTGGACAATGGTACGGCGGCGGTAGAGCAGATTGCTCGTGCTAATGAGCTAGGGGTAGATGTGATAGTAGTGGATCATCACGAGCCACACGATCATCTACCAGCCGCGTATGCGTTGATCAATCCCAAGCTTGCGCATAGTCAGTATCCTTTTCGCGAATGTTGTGCGGCGGGAGTGGCGTATCATGTGGCGCGGCGATTGGTGGGTGAGGCGGTGGCCAGGCAGTGGCTGGATCTGGCTGCTATTGGTACTGTAGCCGATGTAGTGCCATTGGTATCGGATAACCGGGTGTTTGCGGTATGGGGGGTACGAGCATTGGCACAGACAACTCGGCCGGGATTGTTGGCTTTGATCGAAGCAGCGGGACTGCAAGACAAGACGATCGATGTGTATGCGATTGGTTTTCAGATTGGCCCCCGGCTAAATGCAGCGGGACGGATAGATCACGCTAAGTTGGCATTTGATCTGCTCAATGCCAAGAATCGAGAAGAGGCTATGGGTTTGGCCAAGGAGATAAACGATCTCAACTTGCGGCGGCAGGAGATGACCGACGGGATGTTGGCCGAGGCGAAGCTGGCAGCCAATGATTTGCGGGATGAAAAGATTTTGTTGGTGGGGGCGGAGAGTTGGTCGATCGGGGTGGCGGGGATTGTAGCCGGTAGATTGGTAGAGGCTTACAACAAGCCGGCGATAGTGTTTGAATATCAAGCAGAGTTTTGCAAAGGCTCGGCGCGGAGTGTGGATGATGTGCATATAGTGGAGTTGTTGGCCGAAGTGTCTGAATACATGGCGCATTATGGGGGGCACGCCAAGGCGGCGGGGTTGTCGGTGGTGCGGGAAAGGTTTGACGAATTTCGCATCAAGCTGCAAGAAATTGCGCAAAGCAAAATAAACTTGCAGGCTTTGCGATCGAAAGTAAAGATCAATATACTGCTAGACCTAGAGATCATCACCCCTCAGCTTTTGGAGCGAGTGTTGCAGTTTGCGCCGTTTGGATTTGGTAACCCCAATCCGGTTTTTGCTATACGGGGAGCCAAATTGTTGGGTTACGAGCCGTTTGGCTCGACGGCCAATTTTTTGAAATTGCGAGTGGGGGATGAGCGGGGTAATAATTTGGAGCTGACTACTTTTGATGATTGGAGAGAGTTGGTGATGAACTTGGAGCGAGGCGATGCATACGATGTGGCTTTTACAATGTCGGTAAATGAATGGAAGGGTAGGAAGTATCCGCAGAACAAGTTGGTGGGGATTCGGAGTAGTGAGGTAGTGATCTAGTCAAGGGAGGCGGCCGAGAGGCCGCTTTCTTGTTTCCGTCATCCTGAATTCATTTCAGGATCTACCTCTGTTTGTCATTCCCGACTTGATCGGGAATCTTGTATTTATTTTCTATGCGCTGTTCTGGCGCAGCGCACCCGCCAGTTAGGTATTGTGTGGCCAATACCTAACACTTGGGCCACCCCGCTCCCTAATTCCTAGCCCAAACTAAAAACTCTCTGTCTTTGGCTCATAGTGGCCAAACTCACCCGACTCTTATGTTGTAGAAGTCGGGTTCAAACAGTGGCCACGCCAAACAGCAGTTTTACCATTGCCTTATCCAAGATGGCTCGATGGGGTAAGGGAGCGGGTACGGAAACCATAAACCAGATCCCTCGACAGGCTCGGGATGACAACGCCAAGGAAGTGGATTCCCGCCTCCGCGGGAATGGCAAGAGGAGGGGTGGATGGGGATAGGTGACTTTTTTATTTTTGCTTCTACTCTATAATAGGGTGAGTTATGGGTAAGATTTTTCAAAAACCTAGGGGGACTCAGGATATTTTGCCAGCCGAGCAAAAGTACTGGTTTTTTGTGGAGGACGCCTTTCGGGAAGTGATGCTGGGAGCTGGTTTTGGGCGGATCATGGTGCCTACTTTTGAGGATGCAAATCTATTTATCCGAGGTGTAGGCCAGGAGACGGATGTGGTGAAAAAGGAGCTCTATGTCTTCAAGGACAAAAGCAGCAATGTTTTAGGTCTGCGGCCGGAGGGTACAGCTGGGGTGGTGCGGGCTTATATCGAGAATGGGATGCACAAAGAGCCGCAGCCGGTGAAGGTGTTTTATTTTATGTCGGTGTTTCGTTACGATCGGCCTCAGGCTGGGCGGTACCGAGAATTTTATCAGGCTGGTGCCGAGGTGTTGGGTGAGCTAGATCCGGCTGTGGATGCACAGGTGATCGCCACGATGGTGAAGTTTTACGAAAAGGTGGGCTTGGGTGATGTGGTGGTGCAGATCAATAGCTTGGGCGATATGAAGTCTCGACCCAAGGTGCACAAAGCCCTGGTAGATTTTTTGTCGGCGCATCGGCCGAAGCTATGCGTAGACTGTAAGCGGCGGTTGGTCAAAAGCCCGTTGCGGGTGTTGGATTGTAAAGAAAAAAGTTGCCAGCCGATTATCGACGAGGCGGGTAGTGTGGTGCTGGATAGTTTGAATAAAGAATCCAAAAACTTTTTT
>CAYWVE010000011.1:0-18291 GCA_964461775.1 uncultured Candidatus Saccharibacteria bacterium
TCGCCGGTCCAGAGTGTGAAAATTGTAGACGACCCAGCCCGCGTGGCCGAAATCCTGGAAGCCAAGGACAACCCGGCACCTGGAATCTCGATCAAAGAACACATTTATCTCTGCATCGATCAAGGGGTCCAAGCGCTACCAAGCGAACACCAGGAATGGGCGCGAGAGTTTGTAAGACGCTTCGCAGGCTCCATCGAAGGAGTCTCGCACATCATGACTATCTTGGAGCTGGCTAATCAGATCGACCGCCTAGCAGAGGCCAAGATTGTGATGGAAGATGCCTATGACAAGCACTGGGTTTACCAGCATCCAGAAAGGCGAGGTCAGATGATCGTTCCCGGTGACGAAGCACAGTTCCGCTCTGTTTTTTCCCAGCTCGGAATCAGCCGCCCGCCCGACACGACTACCACGAGCTAACCTCCGACTGTACCCAGTCTGACCCTGATCCGCTATCGCGCAAGCGCTGGCAGCAGGGTCTTTTTTAGATCTCAGGCTTTAACTAGGTAGGAGAATTTTTAGCAAAACACACTCTCATAAGGATTTTCGCTTGACTTGAAACCCTCGTGGGAGATACCATAAGCCCATCACGGGGGCTCTGAAGCTCCTTTTCATTGGAGGTGGTCTCTGTGACCAGAGAAGAACTTGCGCATAAGATCCGCTGGCCAGTGATTATCTGGCTGGTGGGCATCATAAATCCTTTATGGATGCTTCCCCAGGTGTGGCTTATCTGGACTACCCACCAGACTGATGGCGTATCGCTTACTAGTCTGGGGATCGTATTTTTCATCCAGCTCGGCTTCTCGCTCCACGGTTTCTTCATCCGCGACAACCCGTTGATGATGAGCAATGGAGCAGCAGCCGTCATCACCGCCGTTACATACGGCTCAGTACTATACTGGAGGTAACCGATGCGAGTCCAAGTGTTAACCCAGTGGGCTGCTCTGCTGACCACTATCCTTAGTGCATTGGAAGAGGCAGTGCAGGCTATCTGTATTGAAAGCAACCCAGAAGGTGACCGCAAGGGCGGGTACTTCTGCCTGATGGATGTCCGAACCGGGCGGATGATCATTCCGCCCACGCTGGCAGGGACAATTCCAGACGGACGGAACAAGCAGTATCGCTTCAATTGCGAGGAGAAGGCTCGGCGTGTCCTTGTGCTCATCCAAGCAGCTGAAAACTATCCGAACCACTCACAGGAGGAAGCCCACAGGGACATACTTGGCTGCAGCAGCTTCAGGCTTCGAGATGAAACCCGTGGTCAGTGGGGTGGTGCCATCGTCGTTTGCGACGAAGCGCGCAATTACTACATCCTCTCGTTCTCGGGATTAACCGAAGAGGGCGATGAGGCTGTCTGCTGCTGGGTAGCCAATGCGGGGCTTCACATCTCGAGCGACCAGTACGAGCCCAATATCAAGGAAGAAACGAAGGGCTATCTGAACCGTACTTACCTTGTATAGTCCAATACCCGCAGAGTTGATCTCGCGATCAAAGCAGAGATGCTAAGCATAGCCACCATGTACTCCCAAGGTGGCTCTTTTTATATCTAAATCTCCTCCAAACTCCTTCAAATAAGCTCCAACCCCGAAAACTCGCTACGCTCCTCGGGCGAGCCTTCATCTCAGAAATGCTCTCCCAGAGCGTATTTACCCTTGACAAAGCCTCGATAAAGTGATACTCTAGTCATAACTTGTTTGGCAGTTTGACAGTGAGTGCCTTTAAAAATCTAAATAAAATAAGCGAGGTGGCAAGTCATGCCGGAAGGCTTAATGTTGGAGAGTTATGGGGATAGTTTTCGCCAGGGATGTCCCGTGATCCACTTCTACCCCCAGGAACTCTACGCCATGGGAGTTGAGGTGGTGAGGTACGAGCACTGTGCAATACCAGCTGGAACCATTTTTTTAAAACGGCTCCAGACCAAGCTTATATACCGCACGATCAACAGCACGGATGTGCTGGGGTTCCAGATCAGCCAACGCGATACCGATCTCTTCCAGATCACGCTCATCTATCTCTGGAAGGGGAGGATTGTGGGGCATGTGGTGGCAAATTTCCGGCACGGCCTGCTCACAGAGGAAGGCCGGGTGGAGTTGTACGAATTGATCGCCCAGCTCAACTCCCATTACTCTTCCCAAAGCACCAGCCCAGGCCTGAACCCCGGTAATTCTACCGAGCAACCCTCAACGGCTGCCCCCATCCGCTCGCTCGCCGAAGCGTATCGTGTTCTGAATGAGTTCCCGGCCGACACGCTCGAAGCCGTAGTAACGCTAGTGGAGCTTGCACGGGAAGACCTTGATCGGGCAACTCAGATCGGCCCGCCCGAACTCCCCGATGGATGGGAGGGTTATCTCTCTGGCGGCTGTTTCTACGCGAAGTACCAGGAAGGCTTGAGCGACAGAGAGACACGCTATGTCCCGATGATCTACATTCCTTTCCATGACATCGACGCACAGGAGCCCATTCGGGTTCAGAAATCGGTGATCACGCGACTTGGTCCCGGGATTTGCTCGTGTGGCCAGAGGATGCCCATCGTGCAAGCATGCATTTGGGCCAGGCACCTGCAACTCAGCAAACGGAGCCTCTCTGTTTTGGTGGGTCACCTGGCAGAGAGCATGGTCTGCCTATGGGCCAGGGTATCTCCAGCCAGTCTGCACGCTCTGAAAACCCGACGGCATTACGGATGTTCGTAGTCCGATGCTCCCTAATTCTCGGGCCAGCCTCAGCCTGTACCAATCTTGACCCTACTGCTATCGCACAAGCGCTGGCAGCAGGGTCATTTTTTATATCTGTTTACCAACTCCCAACCGCCTAGCCACCAGTACCGCTTGCGCTAGATCACTGGTGGCTAGCTTTACCTTATATTGATCCAGGGCTACACTTAAGGTGTTGGGAGAGGCTCTGAATTGCCTTCTGGCATCAGCGCACCTGCGTTTAAAAATTTCGTAGCTCGCAGGAAGCTTCACACCAAGACCAAACGCTATACCAAATAAGAATTACACCTATGACACACAAAGGTAAACAAGAATCGCATGGCGGTATTTCTACGGGAGTCAAAGTGGGAGCGGGCATCGCTCTGGCTGCGGCAGCGGTAGCGGGTGCATATTTTTTGTATGGCCAAAACGGAGCCAAGAATCGTAAAAAGGTTCGGGGCTGGGCGCTTCGGATGAAAGGGGAGATCCTCGAGGGTATCGAAAACACCGCCGAGCTCACTCAAGCCGCCTATGGCCGGCTGGTAGAAGAGGTGGCCGAGCGCTACAAGTCGCTAGACAATGTAGACCCCAAAGAGCTACAGGTCATGATCAAGGAAATCAAGGGACATTGGGCCAGTATTCATAAGCAGCTTACATCCAAGAAGGCAGTATCTAAAACCAAGGCGGCTGCCAAAAAGGTAGTGAAAAAAGCAGCTACCAAGGCTCGCTCCACAATCAAAAAAGCTACTAGCAAAAAGAGCTAGCCCACTTGGGTGCTCTGCTAAAAACCTCCGATCTAATCATCGGAGGTTTTTTTTGAATCTTGGCTATCTACCGCGAGTACAATTATTCGAACACTACCGGTACTCCATCAAAATCAGAGAAGTCGTTTTTGCCAATCATCGGCTTGGAGCCATTGGCAGCAAACACCCCCACAGCTTGGTACTCGGCCTCTTTGTCCCACATTGTTTTAAATTTGTTGTCTGTAATGTCAAAGCGATTGCCCTGAACAAACATAGCCCTATACCCCTGCGGGCTTACGGCACCCTCTGGCTCGGGCACCTCTAGGTAGTTGTTGTGGATCTTGGCTTGGTGCACTGTTAGGGGGTTAGCCGTCAGCCACAGTCCCGAGCACCAGGGTGCCAGGCCGCGGTCGGCCAGAATAATCTTGTTGTCCTCAATCGTTAGCTTGGCTCGCCCTTGGGTATTGGCTTGCAACGGGTGACAGGCTTGCTCCGCGTAGAAATAGTTACTGCGTACATCCGTGACCCCAGTGGTTTTGGTTTGAAGATTCAGATAGATATCGCGAAATGACAAGCCAGTGATCTTGAGCGTGCCTTCTATTTCAAACTCTAGCTGGCCGGATGGAGGATCAGAGGGGGGCTCAACAATAGTTTCGCGCCGCGTATCGGTGGCCAGGAGGTTGACCGCATTGGAGCGCGCTACCAATAAGCGTTTAGAATCATGGGGCATGCTGGCTTCTAGATCGATCGTGCTGAGCAGGTAGCTAGTACCCACAATCTTGATGTTGTAGGCACTCGCGGACGGTGGAGCGGTCTGGATGCTCAGCGCCTTCGCAATACTCCGAAATGGCTTGGCTGCGGTGCCCTGACCCGTAATGTCGCTAGCGTTTGGACCAGAGGAGATAAAGATATCTTTTGCCGGTAGAAGTGCCGAAGCCGAGCTACCGGTGATCGACCGGCTGGCTTGCAAGCCTACCGTTCCCAGTATTGCCGCAGCGACCAAAAATACCGCAAGACGACTAATGCCGGCGTTGGCGTCAAGCAATCCGGTTCGGGTTGTGTTTGCGACTCTATTCATCTCTCCTGATTGTACTGCCCACGCTTCTGTGGAGCAACAGGGCCGGCTTGTCATGCCCCTGCTTGCTCTGGTACAATACCGTCAATTTGAGCACATTACAAAATAGGAGGCGCATAGTCGATGTTCAACACGGAAATAGCTCGTCAGCTCCTTGGAGAGAAGCCAGACTACAAGACGCTCCCAGGGCCATCGGGAGAGGAAGCTAAGGTCTTCGAGCTGACTGGCCACAAACAAGTCAGGCTGGTACTGTGTGGGTCATGGAGAAAATCCGAGATGACAGGACTGCGTTGCTCTCTCTACTGCAAGTTTGGTCTTGTGCCGGATCAGTTGATTCTAAAAAATGGTCGACTCATACTTACTCATAAGCGCGAATGCACCTGGATCCCCGCTGCATCAGGCCAACAGTCGGAGCATCGTATCAGCCGCTATCAGTGGAAATACCTGGAGTACAGCGACAGCACAGGTCGCGGCAGGATTCTCTATGCTGAAGCCGGTGCTGGCACACGCACATTTACTTGGACAGAAGAATAGCCGGTTTATCCGGCTATTTATTTTTGCCCCAGCTTGCGCTTGGCCTCCTTTTCGATAGTTTTATTTTTTAGCGCCTCACGCTTGTCGTATTTCTTTTTGCCCTTGGCCACCCCCAACTCTATCTTGGCAAAGCTGCCTTTGAAGTAGAGTTTGAGCGGTACCAGGGTTAGACCCTCGGTTTTTAATTTAGCTTCCAATTTCCTCAACTCCTCTTTGTGCATAAGTAGCTCGCGAGCTCGGGTGGGGGAGAAGCTATCGACTGGTGCAAATTTGTATGGGGCGATGTGGGCTCCCACCAATTCCAGATGGCCATCTTTGATTTTGGCGTAGCTCTCGTCCAGGCTCACCTGGCCTAGTCGTGCCGACTTAACCTCGGCTCCTACTAAAACAATACCGACTTCTATTGTGTCGGTAATCGTATAATCAAATTTTGCCTTGCGATTTATGACCGACATTATTCGATAGGCAAACGATACAGGCGAGTACCGGCTGTGATATAGATAAATCCGTTGGGCTCATCGACGCTCAGATTGCTGACACCCTCGATCCCGTCATAGGCAAATTGGCTCAAGTACACTCCTTCTTTGTCATACACCACCACCCGCTTGTTGGTCTCGTCTAGCAGGTAAAGCTTGGTGTCTTGTTCGATAAACATTTGGCTGACCTTGCCCAGGGGTTCGTATGGCACAGGGATGTCTTGCAGGGTAAAGGCTACCTCGGCTCCACCCGTGTATTTCTTGACCACATTGTTTGGCAGTAGGGTCCACACACTGCCGTCGATGGCAAAATCGAGTACGCCCCCCAGGTCAATCCCGGTGTTGACCTCGAAGTAAGGCGCCACGGGAGTAAAGCCTTCTGGGGCTGGTTGGTATTTCCACACCTGATTGTTGGCTGAGTCGAGGAAGTAAAGCCGTCCGCTGTAGGCAATGATGCCATCGGCGTTGCTCCAGTTGCCCGTATCCAGGGCTACGCCAGACAAGCTGTTGCTCGCTAGATCCAGACGGTAAACATTGGCTGGGGTAGTGTAAAAAATAATCTCACTCTCCGACACTACACTGGCTTTGGCCAGCTTGCGATCGGTGCTTACTAGCGAATTTACAATCGCCATCTCGCCGCCCGCTGTGGCATAGCGGTATACCTTGTTGTTGTCCGGATCTACGGCATATACATTTCCTCCTACCAATACAGCCTCACCTAGTTTTACCTGGGGATTTTCGCCATCGAGCTGGCTAGCTAGAGTGCCAAAGTCGGTGATCGGCTGTACGCCCGCAAAGCGTTTGACTCCGCTTACTTCGTCGAGCTGGGCCTGAAGCTGGATCAAGAGTGCGTTGGCTTCGGTCTTGGTCCGGTTATTGTTGGTGGCTGCTTCGGCTGCCACAAAGGCTTCGGCCAACAAGCCCCGTGCTTTTAGGGTGTCTTCGTAGATCAAAGCTGCCTGAGCCTCATCTCGCTTGGATTCGGCCAAAGCCAGTGCAGCACTAGCTTGGCGGGCACCTACGCTCATGGCGTAACCATTCGATATCGCCAACCCCGCGATCAGTCCCAATACCACGATCCCGGCTCCAATCGCTAGCAGGATTTTATTACCACCAGGGCGCCGGCGCATCGCCTTGACGAACCCTACTACATATTTTGTAGCAGCCCCGAAAATAGCACCAAGAACAATCCCGATCGATTGAAAGATCTTGCCAGTAATACTCAGGGCTTTTTGGCTGGCAGGGGAGTTGAGCTTGAATTTGGTAGCATAGTCGCCAAAGTTGATCTGCGACTTCAAGCCCCGCAGGTCAAACGAGCGCTCACGGAGGCGACTCAGGGGCGAAGCAAAGCCAGAATGCTCACTTTTGGAACCCTCCTCTTCTGGTTCGTCGGTCATAGCCTCCGCCTCCTCACGATAATGCAAGGCGGTCGGAGTCTCGGCTACCTCGGGTGCACTCTCGATTACTTCAGCCAGGCTTTGGGCTTTGTCGATCTCTGGTTCAGTAGCAGCTCGTGGCTTTGCGGCTTTGCGCTCTGCGGGTTCGCCCACCCAGTTTTCGGCTGGATCGGTCTCGGCTTCCTGAGCGATCAGCTCGGCGAAGTTAAATTCGGCTACCAACACACTTGTCCGGTTGATCGCTTCTTCCTGCTCTAGCAGGCCGGCCAACTTCTTGGCGCCTGTGGCTGGGCTATTGTTTTCGATCAATCTCTTCAGCTTTTCAATCGAGATGTAATAAAACAGCTCCGAGGTACTAAATAGTACCTTGTCGCCCGGCGCCAGCTCGCCTTCGAGTAGATTTACCAGAGTCTCTTCTGGCCGGTAGGTCTCGCCCGGGCTATACATTCCCCGAGACAAGTTGGTCATCTGCCCATCGCGCAGCAGATGCACCTCGGCCGTACCCCGCTGGACGATATAAGCTCGGTTGCCTTTGACCGCCGCTACAATAATGTTGAGCTTACTCAGCCAATCCTTTTCGCCACCCTTATACAAAGCGGCCAATTCATCATTCGCAGCCTTGAGCGCTTTTTCAAAAGCCGCCGTTACACTCAGGCTTGCATCGGCATAATACTCATCTTTGATGATATCGATCAGATTGTAAGCAATGTCGGCCGACAGAGGAGAAGGGCTGCCAATGTCCACTACAAAATACAGACTCCCATGTGCCTGCTCGTCCGCGCGATCTGGTACATAATGCAGCGCGGTCGAAAAACCACCGCGATTTTGCGGGTGAGACAGTACCTTTCCGATTCTGGCCTCGAGCCGAGCTAGGGCAGAAGAATTATTCATCGTCAATGCTGATCTAGAGTCCCTTTATTATAAAGTGATTCGCCAGCCTTCGCTAGGTACCCCCAACTCACTCCAAGACGCCTTATGATAAGATAAAAGCCATGCGGCATGCAACTCCACTACACCTCCAAACATGGCACAAAATAGCTCTCGGAGCGATTTTATTTGGTGCAATATTATATTGGATATTGCCGTACTTTGCCGGTACTAAGCTAGTATCTTCTTATTTAATCACCGAGCCAATTGCCATCCGCTGGTATGGGCTGACCATGGCCGGGGGCCTATTGGCCAGCATCTGGGTGGTATTGCGGCGCAGCCAGGCCGCCACATTAGCTGCCAGCGAACAGCTCCTGAGCGCTATCATTTGGGCGATAGTCGGGGGCTTTGTGGGTGCTCGGTTGCTTTTCGTCATCCTCAAATGGCCGATCTATGCTGGTGACTTGGTAAGTATCTTGCAGGTGAGCGAAGGCGGCTTGAGTTTGCATGGCGCCTTGCTGGGGGGAGTAATCGCTACCTTATTATATGCCAGGCGCACTAAGCTCGACTGGTGGAGGCTGGCCGATACTTTGGTAGTAGGGGTACCGCTTGGGCAAGCTATTGGCAGATTTGGTAACTTTTTCAACCAAGAGGCTTTTGGCGGCCCCACCAACTTGCCGTGGGGGATGTTTGTCGAGCCTGCTTATCGGCCAGCCGGTTTCGCTGATGCAGCTTTTTTCCATCCGACCTTTCTCTACGAATCCTTGGCTTGTTTGGCGCTTTTTTATTTCCTGTATCGTCTACCTACCTTCCGCACGCCTGGCCAACGCCTACTTGTATACCTTATGCTGTATAGTTGTATCCGTTTTGTACTCGAATTTTTCCGGATCGACTCCGACACCCTCGGCCCCCTCAGCATCGCTCAGTGGGCTAGCCTAGGTATTATCGCTGGTGGTTGGTGGCTGTACCGGCATCTGTCTAAATCCTCACTATGAATATAGAAAATTTGATCATCATTATCATTGGCCTGGCCATCATCGGCTTGCTGGTTTGGCTGGTGCTGCGTCGCCCAGCCGCTTCCGCCACGGCTGGCCTCGACCCTCAGATGGTTGATCTGCTTGTAGGCTCAGTCCAGAAAATTCAGGGCGAGCAAAAAGCTGCGCAGGAGATCCAGCGCAGCCTCAAAGACGAGCTGCGTCAGACTTCTGACAAACTCAAAGACCTAGTGGTCTCTACCCGAGAACGCCAAGAACGCGACGGCGTGTATTTCCAAAATTTGCTAACTGTTTCCAAAAGCATCGAGAGCGTCATGCGGGGATCCAAGACCAAGGGCTTGGCGGGGGAGAATATAGTCCGCGAGATCCTCAAGCTCTTTCCCCAAAACATGATGGTCTACGACTTCAAGCTGGGTAGTAAGGTGGTCGAGTTTGGGATCAAGCTCCCCGATGGTCGGATCTTGCCGCTCGATTCCAAGGTCGTCTCGCCCGACGATATCATCCAGCTGCAAGAGGCCACCGACGATGCTACCAAGGCCAAGCTGATCGCCAAGCTCGAGCAGGCGGTGTGGCGCAAAGCCAAAGAGGTTAGTGGCTACATCGCGCCACCGATCACTTACGAACGCGCGCTCATGGCCGTGCCCGATGCTCTTTTTGATATTCTGCAACAAGTCATCATCCGAGCCCACAAAGAATTTGGTGTAACCATTTTGCCCTACGGTATGACCGTGCAGTACATCTTGCTGTTTCTGGATCTGCAGCGCAAGCATGCCACCACCATCGACGAAGATCGGATGAAGGCCTTCTTTGAAGATCTCAGCCTAAGCCTGTCCAAGATCGACGACATCCTAGATAATAAGATCGCCAAAGGCAATGTGATGATCAGCAACGCATACTCCGAATCCAAACAGCTGCTCAGCCAGTTGCGCGGAGAGGCCCTAAGCCTCACCGGGGGATCGATCGTTGCCGAACTGGGGGAAGCCAATGATAAAACTCCAATTTAAATACTGGTGGCTGGCGCTCATGCATGGCGCGCTGGTTGCTGCGCTGGTTTGGAACCTAACTCGCTTGATCGAAATCCGGGGACGGGTTTTGGCTACGCTGGAGCTGCCAATTACTGCTAGCGACCCAGCCGCCTTTCGCCAACGCTTGGTCGACTCCCTGCCCGATTGGTGGGTGTGGGGGATCACGGTAGTTGGGATTATCGTCGGCATAGCATTTGTTATCACCACCTTGCATCCACAGCTCGGCGCCGCTCGACGGTGGCGGATAGCAGGGAGTATTTGGCTCTTGGTATGGGCTGGGTACCTGGTCGGTATCTTGGTGCTGGCCAATATCGCCCTGAGCCAGCTATTTGCGTAAGATTTATTTATGGATCAGCCTACCGACTCGCACAAATCGATCAGCTTCGCCGGACTCATCTTGCTCGTCATCGCATTGGCTGGGGTTGGTGTAGCGGGCTACATGGTCATCGAAGGCTGGGGCTGGCTCGACGCTCTCTACATGGTGGTCACAACCCTGGGCACCGTCGGCTTCCAAGAAGTTCATCCACTTTCACCGGCTGGCCGCACTTTTACTATCACGCTGATTATTTTGGGATTCTTTGTCCTATATTTCGTTGTTCGCTTGGTCGGCGAATATGTGTTAGAAAATAAGTTAGACGAATACTTAAGCCGCAATAAAATGGAACGAAACATTCAGCGCTTTGCCAACCACTATATTATCTGCGGCTTTGGTCGGGTCGGCCGCCATATTGCCACCGAGCTCAGCTCGCTTGGTGCACAGTTTGTGGTGGTCGATTCCGACCCCGCCGCCTTACTCGACTGCGAGCGGCTCGGGTATGCTTGCGTCGCCGGCGATGCCACCGAAGAGCGCGTCTTGGGCGCAGCCGGTATCGTCAATGCCAAGTCGCTGATAGTGGCTCTGGGCCAAGACAGCGCTACTATCCTTACTATCGTCACAGCCCGTGGCATGAACAAAGATTTGTTTATAGTAGCTCGGGCCAACGGCGAAAACACAGCTAGCAAACTGATGAAGATCGGCGCCAATCGTGTAGTGGCTCCGCATCAGATCGGCGCCTTCCGGATGGCCGGCTTTGCCCTCAACCCAGCCACCGCCGATTTCCTGGACGATGTCCAAGACCTCACCAACCAAGAGGTGCAGATAAGCGACATTGTAGTAGCCAGCTCTTCAGGGGTGGTCGGCCAGGCGATTGCGCAAAAGCTCTCTGGCCGCGCTCTGGGGATCACCGTGCTGGCTATCCATAAGCCCGACGGCAATGCTATTATTAATCCGATCGGGGATACTATAATCGAGGCCGGCGACCGGCTGATATTGCTGGGGACGCGTGACAAAATCACCGCCGTGCTCACTAGCCTCAACCCCAAAGCGATCCGCTAAAATTTTTCTCTTATGTCTCAACACTACTCTCCAGAATTTCTCGATACTCAACGCCAAGCTCTGCTCGAGCAAAAGGCCACCACCGAATCCGAGCTAGCCAAGATCGGTCAATTCGATCTTGCCTCTGGCTCATACATGGCAACAGCCCCCGAATACAATAGTGGCAGTGCCGAAGGAATTGGTGAGTCCAGTCTAGAATCCGAGACAGCCCAAACCAATATGGCACTGGTTTCCGATCTAGAAACCACCCTCAACGATACCATCGCCGCCCTGGCCAAGCTCGACTCTGGTGAATACGGCCGGTGTGAATCTACGGGTGAGTGGATCGATGAGGATCGTCTCCGCGCCTACCCAGCTGCCCGCACTATCGCTGGGCTCGACCAAGCATAACCCTTATGTTGCAAACCATTGCTCTATGGCCGCCCCGGTTTGCCTTCCGGCTGGCGGCTCTCCTCAGTATCATTGTTGGTGTCATTTGCCGCTTGGTCTTTACCGGCGGTGTAGCCAACGGTGGCATCGCCTTTGGGATCCAGCTACCCGAACACATCATCTATTTGGTTGGGGTTGCCCTGCTGGGGGCGATTCTGTATGGCTACGAAATATTCAGCAGCGAAAAAACTCTGGCCGCTCTGGGTTGGGGATTGATCTTTGGCGGTGGCCTAGCCAACCTGGTAGAGCGGTTATTTACCAGCGGATACATCCTCGACTACTGGTCGGTGGGAGGACTAGGGCATTTCAATTTCAACGATGTCGCAATATTTGGGGGATTGTTATTGGTTATTATCAAACTATGGGACTAATCTCGCCCCACCACACCCCCAAGATTATCTTCGAAGATAGCAATCTGCTGGTCCTGGACAAGCCGGCCGGTTTGGCTGTGCACGAAGGGGCCGGGCAGCAGGTAACCCTGATCGATTTTTTGGCCAAGCACCTGCCCAACTCGCCGCTCAAAGATCAGCGCTATGGCTTGGTACACCGTCTCGATCAAGATACTTCCGGACTTTTGTTAGTGGCCAAGACCCCCACATGGTTTGAGCACCTCAAGCAGCTTTTTGCCAAGCGGCAGATTCACAAAGAATACCTGGCGTTGGTCGAAGGTCGAGTGCAACCCCACGAGGGGAGTATCGACATCCCGCTCAAGCGCGACCCGATCCGTCGGACCAAGATGCATCCCTCTCGGATGGGCCGGGTGGCGATCACCGACTACCAGGTGGACAAACATTTTGCTCGGCACACCTACTTGCGTGCTTGGCCCAAGACCGGCCGCACTCACCAGATTCGCGTCCATCTAGCCAGCCTCGGGTATCCAATCGTCGGCGACGCTCTCTATGGGCACGCCGAGCCTGCGCTGGGTCGGCACTTTTTACATGCTCATCGGTTAGAGCTCACCGATCCTCAGGGGAGCGATCTCAAGTTCGTTTCGCCTTTGCCCTCAGAGCTTCAAGCATTTTTGTATGGAGTTAAATAGAGCAATCATTATTGTCGGCCCCTCGGCCGTGGGCAAAACCACCATCGCCAAACACCTAGAGGATGGCCCCTTGCCCATCGAGCAGGTGGTGACCAGTACCACCAGGCCCGCCCGCCCCAAGGAGCGGTCGGGAGTAGACTATCACTTCCTGACCGATGCCGAATTCGAAAAGCTCATCGCCACCGATGAGCTCATAGAGTGGGCCAAGTACAACAAATACTATTACGGTAGTCGCCGGAGCGATGTAGACAAGATTCTCCGCCATGGGCGGATCCCGCTCTGGGTCACCGACACCCAAGGGGCCGAGTATTTTGATCAGCACTATGCCAATGTCCTGACCATCTTTGTAGTGCCAGCCAGCTTTAGCGCTCTACGGCAGCGGCTCGAACGCCGCGATCTAGAGCCAGACGAAATCCGCAGCCGGCTCGAGATCGCTCGCCGCGAGCTACTCTGGGCACCACATGCCGATGCGCGGGTGGTGAATCACGATGGCCAAATCGAAGCCGTGGTAGCTGAAGTATCCCAGCTTATTCGCCAGCATTTCGACCTGAGCTAGCAGCAATCTAATATAAAAATAGAGGACCATTATCGTAGGTCCTCCTTTGTAGCATTTTCTGCTACACGCTCAGGGCTAGCCTGAGTTAAAGGTGCATCCTTGGTAGGCGGGAAGATGTCGTGGCACATCAAGATGCCATCGAGCTTTTTCAGCCCTGCGAGCAGCAGATGGCCTACCCCGAGCGAATGTCCCAGCGCGATCGTCACAAAGCCCGAGACTTCGAAGGCAATGAAGTCCCATGGCAGGCCCACCGCACGGTGGAGAAGGATCATGGCCACAATGGTCAGGACCCAAGTGGCCCAACTACTAGTTTGCTTTGCCATCTCTGGCTCCTTAGCCGTTCAGCGGCCAGCTCTAGATCGAGACGCATTGCCTCGAGTTAGCTTTTCTTCGACCTCAGTAGATCTAGCAGATCGCTGAGCTTGCTGTGGATAAGGACAGCGAGGCAGAAGATAGCGAAGGGCAGCACGCGGTCAACCAGTTGTCCGAATACTTCTAACCGTGCGATGACTTGTGCGGGGTCGACATCTTGGGGAGGCATACTTGCTTTCCTGCCTAGTTTTCAAGGTTGATGGCTTACTTTTCTTTTCTAACCATCACAACAAGTATAGGGCAAAAAGAGCAATTTGTCAATCCCAGAGCTACAAATTATACATTCAACTCAGGCATTTTCCCCTCAAATTGACTCTTTGCTACAGATATTGTATAATATTTGTAAATACAGATTGACAAAAATGAAGAATCTTAAGCACTACCTGCAAAGCATCGGCTTGCAAGACAAAGAGGCCGATGTGTACCTAGCCCTCCTCTCTTCGGGTACCAGCTCGGTTAGCCACATCGCCAAAAAAGCCAAGGTTACCCGCACCAATGTCTACGAGATATTGGAGAAGCTAAAAATCAAGGGCTTGGTAGGCGAACACGAAGACAAAAAGATCCTTCAGTACACAGCCGCTCCCACCGATGCACTCAAGAACTATATCCAAACCCAAGCCGATAGCTGGCAGGGGCACATTCTGGACTTCGCTAGCATTAGTCAGAGCTTATCCAAATTCAAAAAAGCTAGTCCGCTCCCTATAATGTCGGTGTTTGAAGGCCCGCAGGGTATTCGAGAGGTGTTATACGATCAGATCAAAGAGCCCGAAAGCCAGATCGACCTGATTACCGATATCCATTTTGAAGATATTCTCGGCAGCTTTCTGCCGACCTTTGCCAAGCTCAAAACCAGCCGCAAAATTAAAACGCGCCTAATCATGCCCAAAGATGGCACTGGTGCGGTATCTAAATTTTATTCTGCCCGAACAATCAAAGAGACATTCGATATCCGATATCTAGATCCTGAGCTCTTCCGGCCCGATGGGGAGGTGTGTATCTATGGCAATACTGTTTCATTTATCTCTCTCCGCGAAGAAGAGCCGATCGGCATCATCATCAACAGCCAAGCCATGGCTCATACCCAGAAGGTGTTGTTCGAGCAGCTATGGCAGGCTGCATCACGCGAGCCCTAAAAGGCCGATCTTATCTATAGCCGACTTAGCTAGTAGCTATGTCTATCCCCACGATCACCCCCGCAGCTACGATGGGGCTAATTTGGTATGCAGGAGCATGTGTCAGCAGCCAATCCTGCAATGGTTCGTACTGCCTTGGCCCCAGTTCCAGTACAAAGCGCTGCGCGCTAGTGGTAGTAAGGAGTTGGCGATAATGCTCCAACCCATCCTCACCCGACCACAGCGCCATATCGGGTTCAAAGCCCAGCTCTGGCTCAATCGCCAGTCCCACCGGCAAATACGGTAGGTTGGCCACCACTAGCTCTGTGGGACTGGTAATATGCGAAGCCAAATCGGCCTCCACTAGCTCGATCTGACCCGCTAACCCAAAGTGCTCCACATTAGCTCGTGCCACTGCTAAGGCATCGGGGCTGATGTCCGAGGCAATCACTCGCAGATTCGGGATGGCTCTGGCCATGCCGATCGCCAGCGCTCCGCTGCCTGTACCAATTTCGTGTACGGTAGAAATTTTGTCGTCGCGGATTATGGCAACCGCATACTCTAAAATCATTTCTGTCTCTGGGCGGGGGATCAGTACCCGCGAATCCACCAGCAGTTCAAAGTCGGCAAACTCTCTGCGCCCCAAAATATACGCCATCGGCTCTCGTGCCAAGCGCCGATCCAGTACCAGCTCCAGTCGGGCTTGCTCGTCTTCGCTCAGCTTTCTATCGGGCTGGGTCAGCAGCTGGGCAGTGGTCAAGCTCAAGACCTCGCTCGCCAATAGGCGTGCTTCTAGGTCGGCCACGACACAAATCTCAGCCAGTTGTCCCGTGGCCTCTTTTAGCCAGTCGACTAGAGCGATATTACTCATTGCCGGCTTGCAGTAGTCGCAGCTGCTCGTCCTTTAGCGCTGCCACTATCTCCTCCAGGTTGCCTTCGAGAATATGGGGGATGTTGTGCCAGCTGACCTGGATCCGATGATCGGTGATCCGATCTTGAGGAAAGTTGTATGTGCGGATTTTCTCGCTGCGATCCCCAGTGCCGATCTGGGCCCGGCGCATGCCGCTCACCTCGGCGTGTTGGCGGGCTTGCTCTAGCTCAAATAGTCGCGAGCGGAGTACGCCCATAGCCTTGTCCTTATTCTTGCTCTGAGACTTTTCGTCCTGGCAGGTTACTACCAAGCCAGTTGGAATATGGGTGATCCGCACAGCTGAGTCGGTAGTGTTTACGCTCTGGCCACCATTGCCCGAAGCGCGGTATACATCTATCCGCAGATCCTCCGGCCGGATCGTTACCTCTACATCATCCACTACCGGTAGCACCGCTACCGTTGCGGTCGAGGTATGCACCCGCCCCTTGGCTTCGGTGGTGGGTACTCGCTGCACTCGGTGGACACCACTTTCAAACTTCAGCTCGCCGTATACCCCTGCACCATTGATCTGTATTACGGCTTCGCGCACTCCTTCGCCCTCACCGCTAACGGTTAGCACCTCGGTTGGCCAGCCGCGTCGTTCGGCGTAGCGTAGGTACATTCGCAACAGGTCACCGCCAAACAAAGCCGCTTCATCTCCGCCAGCACCAGCCCGGATCTCTAAGATAGCAAACCCATCATCGTGCGGATCGCGGGGCAGAGTGCGCTCGAGTAATTGCTGCTGGACCTTTTCGAATTGAGCCCGCAGCTCTTCGGCTTCGGCTCGAGCAAGCTCTGCCATCTCGCCACCCGACTCTATTAGTACCTCTGCATCGGCCAGTTGTCCGGTCAGGCTCTCGATCTCGGATTGGAGGGCCAAGATTCCCTTTAGCTCATCGGCTCGCTTAAACAGCCGAGCTTGGTCGGCATGAGGGATAGCAGCCACATCCTGAAGCTGGGTCTGGATCGCCTCGTACTCATTTTTGAGTTCTGAAATATTCATAGTTTTGGTGGGGCAAATACAAACACCGCCCTTATCGTACCTAAAAGGCGGTGTTTGCGAAAACTTTAGTTAGGCTTCTTTCTTGCCTTTGGCAGGGGCGGCAGCTTTGGCCAACCGTTCCTGGAAGCGCTCGATCCGTCCACCCTTCTCGGCTTGCTTTTGCTTGCCGGTGTAGAAAGGATGGCAATTCGAACAGATATCCACCTTGACCTCGGCCAGAGTGGAGCCTACTTCGAGTACATGTCCGCAGGAGCAGGTGATCTGCGCCTTTGGATGATATTCTGGGTGAATTTCTGCTTTCATAAGGCTGACTATATCAAAATCCGTTGCTAGCGTCAATGCCGCTCGCATCCAAAAAGCGGCTCCCAGAGCCCGTCTTGACAAAAGTGGCATTTTGCAGTATAATGAAATAATTTCGTACCAAGGGTAGAAAGCAAAAAACCAAAACAAAATGCTCCAACAGCTTGCGCAACAACTCAGAGAGGCTTCCGACCAACACCCTACATACTACCGCTACGGCTATGTACCATTTTTGGTCGCAGTCAGCTTTATCGTACTGTTTTGGTTTATCTATTCTGGTGTTGGCGACGATATCGCCAGCCTGCTACCTCAGCCCACTTCGGCTGCCACTATCTTTATCGAAGCCAACCCTACCATTGATCTCAATGCCTTTTTGTTTGATCACGAGATAAATCGCGACTACTACTTTACCCCTAGCCATGAATACCCTCAATAAAGCTCAATACTGGTTCCAGACCAAGCCCGCCCGCATCGGGTTTGGGGTAGCCGCCGTTATCGTCATCGGTTTGATAGTAATTTTTAGCCAGCAGATCGGCCAGCTCTTCGACCTCTTTGGTTCGCGTGCCGGGATCACCCCCAGCACCATCCGAGTAGGGGAAGACGCCAACCCTTTCTTGCCCGGGGATCCCACCAAAAACAACTCCAACTCATTTGAAGTGGTCGAAGTCGATGGCCAGAGTCGCCTAATGCTCAAAGCCCCAGCTTCTAACTAAACCCTATGTTGTCTCGCTCCTTGTCCAACTCGCTCACAGCCATAAAAGATGCCATCGTCGGTCAGTCTTTACATGTGGTGGCCCTCGGGCTGATGGCTCTGATCGGTACCGCTTGGCTCGCCGCCAACTCTGCTCAGGTTAGCGCCCAGACTACTGGTCTGCTATCTTTCAACACTCCCGATGCCGGCGATGTCTGGTATTACGAAGACAGCGAGCAGGTCAACTTTACTCTTGGGCAGCCTGCTACCGAGCCAGTGATTGTACGGGTCTTCTTGTGTGTGGCCGGTGCAGCTGGCACTTGTGCTACCAACCAAGCCATTGCCGACTATACTATTGCCGCGGACAGCGGCACCAACCACACGGTTGTCTGGCCTCGGGTTGGGCACGGAGTCGATGGCCAACGGATCGACGGCAACTACACCAACAACGCTCAGCTTTTGGGTCAGCTCTTCCTGGCCTCCAATCCCACTACGCCAATCGGCGGGGGATACAGCCCGGTTTTTTCTATCGAAGATCGCACCATCAACGAGATGGCTATAAATATTACCGACCCAGTTGCCAACGACTCGTGGATCCTGGGTGGGCAAGAGCCGGTGGTCTTCGACATGACCAACTTCCCGGTAAGCCCCACCAACCCCAACACTACTCATACTATTCGGGCTGTTTTGGTCACTGGCTTTTCG
>CAYWVE010000012.1:0-6754 GCA_964461775.1 uncultured Candidatus Saccharibacteria bacterium
GGGGTTACATCAAGCAGCAAAATATCTTTCACATCGCCCTGCAACACACCCCCCTGCACCGCTGCGCCTATAGCCACTGCTTCGTCTGGGTTCACGCTTTGGTTGGGCTCTTTGCCAAATAGATTTTTCACCGCTGCCTGCACGGCTGGCATGCGGGTCATACCCCCGACCAAGATCACTTCGTTGATATCGCTTACCTGCAAGCCAGCATCGGCCAACGCCTTCTTGGTTGGCTCAATGGTGCGCTCGATCAAATCGGCCACCAGCTTATCTAGCTCGGCACGGGTCAGCTTCATTACCAAATGCTTTGGCCCAGTAGCATCCGCGGTTACAAACGGGATGTTTATCTCGGTCTCCAGGCTCGAAGACAGCTCCTGCTTGGCCTTTTCCCCGGCCTCCTTCAAGCGCTGCAAGGCTAGCTTGTCCTCCCGCAAATCCACGCCCTGATCTTTCTTGAACTCGTCTATGATCCAGTCGATGATTCGCTGGTCGAAGTCGTCTCCCCCCAAATGCGTATCACCATTGGTAGCCTTTACTTCAAACACCGACTCCCCCTCGCTCTCGCCGATCTCCAGGATCGAGATGTCAAAGGTCCCACCACCCAGGTCATATACCACCACCTTTTCATTCTTCTTTTTGTCCAAGCCATAGGCCAGAGTAGCCGCCGTTGGCTCGTTGATAATCCGCTTTACCTCCAGGCCGGCGATCTTACCCGCATCTTTAGTAGCCTGGCGCTGAGAGTCGTCGAAGTAAGCCGGTACAGTGATCACCGCTTCGGTTACCGGCTCACCCAAAAAAGCTTCGGCATCGCGCTTGATCTTTTGCAGTACTTTGGCCGAAATCTCAGCCGGACGATAGTCTTTGTCGCCCATACCAATCAGCACGCTGTCGCTATCGCCCTGCTTGATCGCAAAGGGCATCATCTTTACATCAGCCTGCACAGCTGGGTCGCTAAAGCGGCGGCCAATAAATCGCTTGGCCGAAAAGATCGTATTTTCCGGGTTGGTCACCGCCTGACGCTTGGCCACTTGGCCTACCAAAAATTCTCCCGCCTTGTTTACCGCTACGATCGATGGCACTGTGCGGCCGCCCTCGCTCGAAGGGATAATCTCGGGCTTACCGCCACGCATTACCGCCGCGGCACTGTTGGTTGTTCCTAAATCGATTCCAATAATTTTGCTCATGATAGTTTAGTTAATTAGTTATCTAGTATCCTAGTCACCTAGAAATAGTTTTCTCGATCCCACTTGGTCACTAGGCCACTTGTCATCTAATCTTTCTAGTACCCACTTGGTTATCTCTCTTATCATTTCTGTCTTTTCCTTGTTTCTGCCCCCGTGCTTTTCGTTTCCGTAAATGTCCCACATTATCCCCACCAAACTGATTAGGAAGGTTACCAATCGTTGGCGCTCAGCTCCCAGTTTGGCCACCCAACCCTGCACCCATTCCAAGCTCAGCTCCTCGGACGGCATCTGCAGTATCACCCAAGCTAGGTAGCGCATATCCATATAGTGTGGTGGTCGCATGTCTATCCGCGCATCCACTACCGCCAGCTCCGTACCCATATCTACATAGTGCTCGGCATTGTTGTCGGTATACGCCCACACTGGCTCCCACTCTGCCTGGGCCGATTCCAGCACCTGCCGAATCTGCTCTGCCTCCTCTGGTGTATATGGATTATCTGTAATCTTGACCAGCCATTCACCCAGCACCCTTTCTTCTACCCACTTTTTGGCATTAGCCGCCTCCTCCGCACTCTGTGGCCTATGGGCCAAGCCAGCCGCTATCTGCCGATGCAGGTCAAATACTCGCTGCATCTGCTCTGGCTGCCAAAATTGCTGACTAGCCAGCAAAGGGGCATCGAGATACTCGTACAAAATATATTCATCTGGCTGCGACTCGCTGATCATCCGCACTCGCACTCCCATATCCGAGAGCTCCCAGTTGTCATCTGTCTCGTGGGGGTTGAAATTGCCCGTCTTTAGAACCATCTTCTGCCCAGCCCCATCCTCCACTAAATAGCTTCCATCCTCCAACGGACCGCTTTGTGGAATATCCAAAACCGCAGCACCCTTCAGCTGCTTGAGCAATTTCACCTCCAACTGATCTGCAAATTTATGGGTTTTACACATAACAGTACCTAACTAGATATATCGTAGATAAAAAAGGCAATTGCCCCAATTGAAGCAATGTTAGCGATAGCATCACACCAATTACTAAGCATCTTTAAGAAGGGGTTGCTTCGTCCCTCGTATATACAGGCATAGTGCTCTTGACCAAACTCCAAAGCAGCCACGGTAAGAATCACAGCCAAAACTGATAATACTGGTACTACATCAGAACCTACTCCAAGAGTTGTCTTTACGGCAACCCAACCGGCCAGAATGGCTAGATTCGCATAAAATCTTTGATTACTCGCCTGTAGACCCAAAGCATCAATTAGACTCGAGGCTTCCGTCCTGCTGACTCCTAATTTTTCTCTCTCGTCCATTTCCATATTTCCCTTTCCTCTCAGATCCTGAAACAAGTTCAGGATGACGCTAATTTATACTTACTTACCCGCTTAAATTCTTTTCCTACTATGTCACTAGGACACTAGGTAACTACCCCTTACTTCCCCACCCTCACTTTCGCCGGCTTTATCACTTTGCCGTTAAATTCTATACCCGTCTCCACCGTTTCTATTACCTTGTTTTCGCCCACTTCATTTTCTTCCACAGATACCGCCTCGGCTTTTTCTGGGTCAAAGTCGTCACCGGCTTGGGGGCGAATCTCCAGCAAGCCCTGCGCCTTCAAGTAGTCGACAATCTTTTTCTGCACTCCATTCAATCCCTCTTTGGCTTGGCCGTCCTCTAGGAAAGCCATCGCCTTGCCCAGATCGTCGTACACCGAGAGCATCTCCATCAGCGCCTGCGCTTTCAAATACTGCATCATTTCTACCTGCCGCTTTTCGGTATCTTTGCGATAATTATCCAAATCGGCCACGGCCCGCTTCCAGCCGGCTTCAAACTCGGCCGCCTTCGCCTCCCAGTCGGTTGGCTGATCTGATTGTTTGCTTTCCTCTGTATTCATACTTGGTCACTTCTTTACTAGGTAACTCGGTCACTACTCTTCCAGCATCTTCTTTATATATTCCAGCGCCGGCAACGCCTTGCCATAGTGCATCCGCACCGGGCCGACTATGCTAATGATCTTGCCACCGTCTGCACCAAACCGGGTGATAACGATCGAGCCCTTGCCGCTCACCGGGTTGTCTGCACCCAGCAGTATTTGGGGCACATCCAGCCCTCCACCCTGCGCCAACTTTTTCATCTGAGCGGCCGGATCTTCCAACAGACTCATAAAATCTTCGCCAAAGTCCACATCCCGAAACTCCGGCAGCTGCGGCAACTTAGACAAGCCGGACATATATACCTGATCCGCCTCATCTACCAGCAAGCTCACGCTCCCAGACAGCTCGGCCAATACTCGAGCCGCTTCCCGAAACTTCTCCTGCAAGGTTTTAAGCTTTTTAAAATGCGCCATCAGCACTTCTTGCTGCCGAGTAGACAGCTCGCGCTGCTCAGCCATAGTGGTCTGAATGTATTCCCGATACCCAGCCTCGGTCGGCACCCGCCCAGCCGAGGTATGCGGCTGCGATATATACCCGGCTTCGGTCAGCTCCACCATATCGTTGCGCACAGTGGCTGAGCTTATTTCAAAAGGCAGCATCTCTACCACCTGACCAGAGCCGATTGGCTCGTGGCTTTTTACATACCCTTCCACTACCGCCTTCAAGACCTGTTTTTGTCTGTCATTTATAGCCATCCCCTGCATCATAAAAAGCCTTAGCACTCTTGTCAATAGACTGCTAAAATAATCAGAGGCGAGCTTATGGCTCGCCTCTTCGGCCTAACTCTTCTGGGCAGACATCCTTTTCTTGTACCCCGCCCATCTATGCCTATACAACAAGAACACCCCCGCGGATATTCCCATCGCTACGACGCGCGCAGCTTACCCCGCTCCTCCAATTGCCGATGAGCCTCGTCGATCCGAGCTTGGGTAATCCACTTTACATCGTAGATCACCCCTAGCTGCTGTAGCGGCCAGAGCACGGCCCATGCCGTGTAATCCCACGGCCATTCGTACCAACGCAAAGCTTGGTTGGCTCCCTCAGGTATCGCATGGTGCGTATTGTGCGGGCCTTCTGGGGTAACCCAGAGCACAAAAATATTGTTCCGGCTATTGTCGAGCGTCTTAAACGGCCGATACCCCCACATATGGCCAATCGAATTAACCGCCCATGTAGCATGCAGCTGAAAAAAGAGTCTTACCAGTCCGCCCCAGAAAAAGGCCGACCATGCTCCCTCCCAGCCACCAAACAATCCGCCAACAGCCGTTGGCAGCACAAAGCCCAAGATCACCCACAGCAAAAAATACTTGCTCACCCACATAGCAATCTTGTTCTCGGCAAACTTAGGGTGAATGGGCAGCTGTACCCGAGGAAGTATTAGCCACAAAACATGCGCAAAGGGAAAGCCTCTCACCCTCTTCTTGGGCGGGTCACCTCGGTCATCTGGCACTGGGTAAGCCGCCACCGGACTATGCGGATCGTCTTCCCGATCGGTGTGGCGATGATGATGAAAATGCGTAGTCGCCCATTTGACGGGAGACATTTGCATTGCCATGGCCCCCATAATCAAAAAGGCATACTCTACTATCCTCCACCGATGCCGCACCTTGAAGGCACCGTGCGTAAGCATTCGATGATACCCCGCCGAAATCCCCAGCATGGTGAGCGTGTACATACCAAGATACGCGCCCACATCTACCCAGCTTATAGTGGGCTCTCCCAAAACATCCCAGCGATACACCAGCACTACAGCCCACAGGGCCGCTACCGTGGTAAGCACAAGTATGCCCACCATCAGCGCCACCTTCCACCGACTCGTTGGCTGCATCGGCAGCAATTCAGCTCCTAGGTGAGACATATCCTCGCTCCTTTATAACAAGTTACGCTAAGCTGTCTAGCTTAGTCTGGATCGATTATATAGCCAAACCCGCAAAGCGCCTACCCAACCACTTCCACGCAAAAAAGAGGCGAGCTTTCGCTCGCCAAGCAGACAACCCGCTTATCCATCGCTGGTCAGCTCGGCAGCAGGAGTTGCCCCGACCCTTAGATCCGCGCCGGGAACACTTACCTGCTCCTTCCCCTCCGTCATCATAGTCACGATCACTAGTGGAACTATCATCCCCACCAGCACAATGACACCGATCACTGCTTGTTCGATCAGTGCAGTGGGCACATCTCCATTGAGGTACCACCACAAAGCCAGATTACCAGCAAGATACAAGCTCCACTGGATCTTGATAAATGGCTCTAGCACCGAGATGCGGCAGAGCCAGCCTACGATCAGCGCCGCAATCAAGCTCAGCACCAACAAAATCGCCATCGAGCCTGTCAGCCCGATCTGATGCAGTATCTCCATACCGCACCTCCTTGTTTAAAAGTTACACTCAGTCGTTACCGGCTAGTCCGACATTAGTTTCATAAAAGCTTCTTGGGGGATCTCCACGCTCCCCACCATCTTCATTCGCTTCTTACCCTTCTTCTGCTTATCGAGAAGCTTGTTTTTGCGAGTAACATCGCCACCATACAGCTTGGCGGTTACATCCTTGCGAAAAGGTGCGATCTCCTCACGAGCCATTATCTTTGCGCCCACGGCTGCCTGAATAATAATCTTGAAATTCTGCTTTGGCAACAGCTCTTTGAGCTTGCCGGTAATCCGATGGCCAACCTTCTGAACCTCCTCCTTGTGCACGATCACCGAGAGTGTATCTATGGGCTTGCCGTTGAGTAGCACATCTACCTTTACCAGAGCCCCCTCTCGGTACCCTAGTAGCTCGTAGGTCAGCGACGCATAGCCCGAGCTGATGCTCTTGAGCTGATCATAAAAGTCGGTGATCACCGATGCCAACGGGATCTCGTAGATAGCCAGTACCCGGTCTTCGTCCAGATACTTTATATCCAGCTGCAATCCGCGCCGGTTTTGCACCAGCTGCATGATTCCGCCCAGATATTTGCCTGGGGTCACGATCTCGAGCCGAATCCACGGCTCGGCTATAGTCTTATACATATTAGACTCCGGCAGCTCGGTGGGGTTGTGGATCAATCGCTCCTCGCCGCCCCCAAACACCACCCGATAGCTCACACTGGGGGTGGTAGTGACCAAGCTCAGATTAAACTCTCGCTCCAGCCGCTCCTGCACGATCTCCATATGTAGCAGCCCCAAAAATCCACATCTAAATCCAAAACCCAGCGCCGGCGAGCTCTCTGGCTCAAACACCAAAGCCGAGTCGTTGAGCTGGAGCTTGTCTAGCGCCTCGCGCAGCTGCGGAAAATCCGCATTGTCTACAGTAAAGATACCCGCATACACAAACGGTGTAGCCGGCTTGTACCCAGGCAAGGCCTCCACCCGCGCTTCGCTATCTACCGCCTGCATGGTAGCCGCTTTGGTGATGGTATCTCCCACGCGCACCTTGCTTACCTCTTTGAGCCCGGTAGCTATGTAGCCAATCTCGCCACTCTCCAGCGACGACCGCTTTGTCAGCTTGGGCATAAAAGCTCCCACTTCCATCACCTCAGCCGTGGCGCCACTCGCCATCATCCCGATTTTGTCCCCGGCCTTCACCGCCCCATCCATAATCCGCACATAGGCCACCACCCCTCGGAAAGGGTCAAAGTAAGAATCAAACACCAGCGCCCGCAACGGGC
>CAYWVE010000013.1:0-5397 GCA_964461775.1 uncultured Candidatus Saccharibacteria bacterium
AGGAGATGGCTCTCAGGTGCCTGGTGAGGAGCGAACCCAGGCCGAGATTAGTCGTGAATTTGATTTGATCGACGAATATGTGGCTGCAGAAGCGGAAAGAATCGTAGGTCAGCAAAATTTTGTAGAGCTGAAAGAGATCCGCAACGAATTTCAGACATTTCCTGTGCTGACGGGCTTCCCGGAGCCAGAAAATGCCGTGGAGCGGTCTTTGCAGTTTTTGACCCGAACCGGTATAATTGAACCAACGGTTAGTAGTGCGCCCAGGGGTCGAGAAGACCAAGGTCCGCAGAATTTCTTTCAGAGATTGTTTGGTAATCTAGCAAGTCCATTGGGAGAATAATATGCAAGTTGTAAACAAAGAATTCGTAGCAGCCTTCAAAGCCGAAGCCAAGCGGCAAGAGGGTTTTACCAATTCGTTTGGTCGGCAGCTGGCAGTGATCCTGGTAGCGATTGGGATCATCAACTTTCTGGCGCCCAAGATTATTCTCTGGCAAGCGCAAACATTGTTTTAACTATTCGTAGCGGCTGTAGGGCGCGAAGGGGGGTCGTGCTAGTAATAATAGCAGCGGCTGTCTTTAATACTTATTTTTATGGCAACTCGGTCAAAGATGAGAAAGCTACGGCGGCAAGAAGCAGAAAAGGCAGTAGCTCAAGAAATGCGGGCACGGCACCTAGAGGAGACAGCGGGAATGCGGCGGATTTTGCGCATAGTTGGCCTGGCGGCCGGCTCGGTGGTGGTGCTGGCGGGGTTGGTGTTTGGTGGGATTGCGGTATATCGGAGCTTACCACCGTTTAAGGTGGTATCCGGACCCTTTGGCGAGAACAAGCTAGCCGAGCTGGAGCAGAAGCGACTGGTGACGATAGAAACCAGCCAGGGAAATCTGCAGGTAGAGCTAGATACGGCCAATACTCCTGCCACGGCAGCCAACTTTGTGATTTTGGCGCAAAAAGGATTTTATGATGGTACCAAGTTTCATCGGGTGATGAAGGACTTTATGATCCAGGCGGGAGACCCAAATTCGAGAGACGATGACCCCAGCGACGACGGTCAGGGTGACCCGGGATACAAATTTCCCGACGAGCCGGTAGTGGGAGATTATGCCCGTGGGGTTCTGGCTATGGCCAATTCCGGGCCAGATACCAACGGCAGTCAGTTTTTCATCGTGCATCAAGATCAGACCGACAAGTTGCCCAAAGACTATGTGATTTTTGGCAAGGTGGTAGAGGGTCTGGATACAGTTGATGCGATTGCCTCCGTGCCGGTAAAGGATAGTGGCAGGGGCGAGCTGAGTCAGCCGGTGACTCCGGTGGTGATCAATCGCATGGTGGTAAATGAGGTGAGCGAATAATTTTTTTTAAAAACCAATTATCGTTATGTTTGATAAAGCAAAACAACTATGGAAGCTGCAGGCCGAAGCCAAGCGCCTAAAGGCGGAGCTGGAAGCCATGCAGTTTGAAGGTGTCGAGCTGGGTGGCAAGGTGCGGGTGGTGGTAAACGGTGAGCAAAAGGTAGTGAGTGTAAATATCGACGAGAGTTTGCTCCAGCCTAGCGAGAAGGAAGCTCTAGAGCGCTTCTTGAAGCAGGCTATCACCGCTGCCGTGGCCAAAGCGCAGCAAGCGGCAGCCGAGAAGATGAAGGGTATAGCTGGTCAACTTGGTCTGGGAGGATTTTAGGCCATGTATCGACTACCACGGTCGATCGAGGAGGCGATAGCACGCCTGAGTCAGCTGCCAGGCGTGGGGCCCAAGTCGGCTTCGCGGCTGGCTTTTTATTTGGTCAAAAATCGCAATTTTGATGTAGCGAGCTTGGCCAAAGCGTTGGAAAATTTGCGAGAAGGTTTGGGTCAATGCCGAGTGTGCCACAATATCGCCGATAGTGAAGTGTGCCCGATCTGCGAGGACGAGGGGCGAGATGCTAGCTTGCTGTGCGTGGTGGAGGAAGCTTGGGATGTGCTGGCGATCGAGCGAGCGGGTTTTCGGGGCCGGTACCATGTGCTGGGTGGCCAGTTGTCGCCATTGCAGGGCGTGGGGCCAGACGATCTGCAGATCCCGAGCTTGGTCCAGCGCGTAGGGGAGGATAAAATAATCGAAGAGGTAATCATCGCCACCAATCCGGATGTAGAGGGAGAGGCAACCGCCAGCTATTTGCTACGGGTGCTGGGGCCGGCCAACCGCAAAGTAACGCGTTTGGCACGCGGTCTGCCGATGGGGGGAGAGCTAGAGTATGCCGACGAGCTGACCTTGGCTCGAGCTCTGGAGGGACGCAATTCTCTGACTGTATGAATATAAAAGCGACAAACAAGCTAGGGTGGTTGGGGCAGGCGTTGTTTGTAGTATTTTTGTGGTCGGCGGCCAAGGTGGTGATGAAGGTGGGTTTGTTGGATATCCCGCCGTATTTTTTGGCTGCTGCCATCCAGGTGGTTTCTTTGGTGGGTTTGCTGCTGCAGGCAGCGTTTCAGCATGCAAAATTGCGGTTTACACCCAGACCAGACGAAATTTTTATAATGATCACCAATGGTGTGGTGGCATATGCGGCAGCTAATTTGTTTGTATCGATCGGGTTGCAGTATGTCACCGGTGCTACGGCTGGTTTGGTAGCGGCTACTAATTCGATATTTGTATTGTTGCTGGCGGCGATGATCCTACGCGAGCGCCCCAAGTGGATGCAATATGTGGGGATCGGGCTAGTGCTATTGGGAGCATATGTGTTTGTGGCCAATCAGGTGATCGGTGGGAGCTTGATTGGTATCGGCTTGCTGTTGGTGGCCGAGATGGCCTTTGCTTTTAGCAATGTCATGACCCGCCTGATCGCTGTAGGCCGCACCGAGTCGGTGGCGCTGAGCATGAGCTTGATCTCTAGTATGGTGGGGGTGGCGATCTTGGTACCGACGGCTTTGTTGGTAGATGGTTGGCCCCAGGTGGAGTGGAGCTGGCAGATTTGGACGATTATCGGGGTAGTGGGTATGATCTTCTCCTTTGCCGGGGTAATGTGGGGTCATGTGCTCGATAGGCTACGGGTGCTGGAGGTATCGATATTGGCTAACACGATGATCATTCAGGTAGCTATATTGTCCGCGATATTTTTGCGGGAGACGATTACCAGCGCCAACATTGCCGGAGGCCTGCTGGTGGTATCCGGGGCATTGGTGGTGGATGGGGTGGTGTTATGGCCCAAGCGCGCCAAGGCTTAGTGGGTGCAGTACAATAAACAGGATGAAACTATTTAATACTCTGACAGGCAAAAAGCAGGTGTTTAAGCCGTTGCGTTCGGGCAAGGTGAGCTTTTATGCCTGCGGGCCTACGGTGTATGGTTCGCCTCACATCGGGCACGCCCGGACATATGTGTTTGAAGATATCTTGCGCCGGACGCTAGAGTACAACGGCTACGAGGTGCATCACATTATCAATGTGACCGATGTAGGGCACCTGTTTGGTGATGGCGACGAAGGCGAAGACAAGATCGAAAAAAGCGCTCGAACAGCTGGGCAAAAAGTATCGGAGATTACCAAGAAATATTTTGGTGAATTCAAGCACGATCTGCAGCGGCTCAATGTGCTGATGCCAGCCAAGTTTGCCTGGGCCAGCAAGTATATCCCTGAGCAGAAGATGCTGCTTGAGCGGATTTTTAGCAAAAAGTATGCCTATATCACCGATGACGGTATATATTTTGATACGCAAAAGTTTGGTAAGTACGGTCGGTTAGGTGGCTTGGCAAATCGGCAGGCCGACGAGCAGCAAAGTCGGATTGGGGGAGGGGATAGTAAGCGGCACCCGTTTGACTTTGCGTTGTGGAAGTTTTCGGAGGGTCCTAGGCTGCAAGAATGGAGCTCGCCGCTCAAGGTTAAGCGCAAGGGGTATCCGGGGTGGCACCTGGAGTGCTCGGCCATCTCGGTAGCGGAGCTGGGGCAGCCATTTGATATTCACGCTGGGGGGATCGACCATGTGACCACGCATCACAATAACGAGATAGCCCAAAGCGAATCGGCCTACGGCAAGCCCTTGGCCAAATATTGGCTGCATGGCGAGCATTTGCTAATGCAAGATAGCAAGATGTCCAAGAGTGTGGGCAATGTAACCGCTCTAGATGATCTGATCGATACTGGGTTTGATCCGCTGGCCTTGCGGTACCTAATACTCACCACTCATTACCGAAGCCGGTTGCATTTTCAAGCATCTGCTCTGCAAGGAGCTACTGTGGCTTTGGGCAAGCTGCGCGAAGTGTTTGCTACTAAGGCAACAGGGGGCAAGGTAGTGGCCAAGTATCAAAAGGCGTTTGCGGCAGCGATTGGGGAAGACCTAAATACCGCTCAGGGCTTGGCGGTGGTGTGGGAGCTGGTAAAATCGAGCAGCAGTTTGGCCGATAAGCAGGCGACTCTGGTTGATATGGATAGAGTGTTGGGCTTGGGGTTAGCCTCCTATAAGGCTCCAAAGGTGTCGCCAGCAGTGTTGGAGTTGGCTCGCGAACGCCAAGCGGCGCGAGAGGCCAAGGATTGGGCGAAGGCAGATGAGCTGCGGGGGAAGGTAGAGCAGCTTGGGTATACTATAAAAGATACAGCAGAAGGGTTTGAAATAATTAAATTATGAGTAAATTTTTTTCCGATAAAATGATGTTGGTACGATTTGCATGGCTGGTGTCGATAGCGGCTACTCTAGGAAGTTTGTATTTTAGCGAGGTAGTGGGCTGGACTCCGTGCGAGCTGTGTTGGTACCAGCGGATCATGATGTATCCGTTGGTGATCATTTTGGGTGTGGCGATATTGCACAAAGATACTCAGGTACACAAATATGTCTTGCCTATGACAATCGTAGGTGGAGCTATCTCTTTGTATCACTATCTGCTGCAGTGGGGGTTGGTAACCACAAGCACTTGTGGCATAGATGCCACCTCCTGTGCGGTGGGGGAAAAATGGTTTGGGTTCCTGACTATTCCACTTTTGGCTCTCATCGCCTTTGTGCTGATAGGGGTGAGTATGTGGAAGGTGAGGAAGGGGTAGGGGGTAGTATCCTAGTGAGCTAGTGACCAAGTGAGAGGAGGCGGCCGCAAGGCCGCTTTTTCTTTTGATTTGTCATCCTGAATTAATTTCAGGATCTACCCCTGTTTGTCATTCCTACCTCCGGCAGGCAGGTCCGACTTGATCGGGAATCTTGGATTTATTTATATACGCTGTTCCCGTGCAGCGCACCCGCGGCTTACCCTTTGCGCCAACAAAGGGTAAGGCCCAAATTGGCCCCGCTCCCTAATTCCTAGCCCAAACTAAAAACTCTCTTACTTGGCTAGTATTAGCCAAACTCGCCCGACCCTTCTCTGGTAGTGGTCGGGCTCAAACAGTGGCTGCACCAACCAAGAGTTTTTAGATGGGCTAACGCAATTAGCTCGATGGGGGTAGGATACGGGAG
>CAYWVE010000014.1:0-4610 GCA_964461775.1 uncultured Candidatus Saccharibacteria bacterium
GATCTTCGAACGACGCACTCGCGAGCTGCGCTTAAATTCGATCTTTACGATATTTGGCGAGTGCAACAGATAGGTCTTCTCAACACCAACCCCTGAAGCAATCTTGCGTACTGTAAAGGTAGCGTCCAAGCTCTTTTCTTCATGCTTGGCGATCACAATACCTTCAAAGACCTGGATCCGCTCCTTGGTGCCTTCCTTAATCCGTTGATGAACCCGAACGACATCGCCTGTCTCGATATTAGGGACTGTCGCCTTACGGAACTGCTTCAAAATTGGCTCAGCAATACTCACCATAATCTCTAAATATTACAGGAAGGCCTCTGCCTCCCTATCTGTTAATAGCTTCATCAGGGTAGCAAAAAAGCCATTACCTGGCAAGCTTTTTTATAAAAAAGCCCCGCCAACCACAGTTGGCGGGGTCATGCAGACTACCCGCTCACGGGCGGACTGCCATCTGGGTAGCCGGAGCCACCACCGGCATCACCTGATCTGGATCAATAGTGACGATCACCGACTGATCGGTGATCTCAACCCCTTGACTTGGATCCACTCGGTCGGGCCACGAGTCCGCCTCTTGAGCCAGAGCATACTGCTCTCGTCCAGCCACATCAGACATTACCCGGATCTGATCGTCGGCCACAAAATAATACAGCCCCTCTACCTCATCAAAGTCCAGAGCTCGTATCTCCAGAGCAATCGAATCCCAGATCTTCACCCCGGCAAAATTAAAGTTAGGCGGGTACCAGCTCCGATTCAACAGCTTAAACAGCACCTGATCATCCTCCAGCTTGGCTACCCCCGCCACATCCTTCCCGTAAGCCGTTGGGTAATAAAGCGCCGCTCTATCCAACACCTGCGAATCACGGGTAGCACCCAGCTGCTCAATCGTTGCTGGACTCTGGGGTGCTATACGGACCCGACATACGAGGTGGGAGTCCAAACTCTTCTCCAGAGAATGAGCTAAATACACCCAGTCCCCCACAATCACCGGAGGGGCTACCAATCGCAAGCGTGCGTCACTCATCACCACTCGTTCGCTCGATCGATCCCCAACTCTACCCACCACCAATTTGTCGTCTTTCCAATACACCCACCGATGGCCGCCAGCTTCGAGCCGCGCCCACTTTGCTCCACTCACCAATAGCTTTGTAGTACCATCGGGATCAATCACTACCGGGCAAATCCCTTCTTTAGCTTCACGATTTACCAACAGTTGCCCTGCCACATTCCAGCTCGGCCAACTCAAGCGCGCCTGACCCAAACGCAATTCCTCTCGGCGCCCACCTGCTACCAAGTATGCTTTGCCGTCATTAGAATTTGCGCAAACCATGCGCGCCCAAGCAATCTCCGGTCGGTACGGCAAGGTCTGAAAATTGGCCAAATCAGATATTCCAGCCACACCGGCCGCTGGGTCGATCTGCGCTACCCGCTCGCGCCAGTCGGGCCTGAGCTTCTGATACAGCTCCCACAGATCCTTTGCCATCTGCCTATGCAGCTCAGCTGCCAGTCCCGCTTCGGTTACCACTTGGGTGTGATTCTTGTCGCCCTGCCAATCCTGACGAATATTGCACCGCGCGTTGTCGCCACTAGCAATCGCCGAGCTTACTGGCACCATACCATCGCTAGCCCCTGCCCCCATCCGCTCAAGGATGCCGGCCGTAAACCGGTACGACTTATGGAGCTTCGTTTTGTCTTTCGTCCCGTACAATCCGTCAAACATCTGGTCTAACGCCAGCGCTCCGTCTACGCTAAAAATCGTCAGGATCGGAGTCACCGTACCAGCATACAAGTAGCAGTTCTCATCCAACGGGCAAGCATCGAGTGATGCCTCCCGCCCCACATGATCCACCGCTAACCAGACCGCCCCATCAGAAGCTAGATGCTGCTTTGCCTTGCTCAAGTACTCTGCCATCCATTTATCGACCGGCAGTCCCAGGGCCATGCTCGGCAATACTTTCGACACCTTATCGATCTGCGTAACTGGAGCCCCATGCCAGGGAGTCCCCAGGGCCAAGAGCCCTCCAAACTTTTTGTCGCGTGTCCTCTCCCTCAGATTCTGCACCACCAACCCAGCCATACTGTGTGGGATATAAATTCGTGATACCCCACTCGTTAGCTCAGGATGGGCTTCGCCATGCCGATACAAGCGGCCACCATTCAGATCCACCGCATCATTGGGGTTGTACGAAAAAGTATAGTCCTTGAAACAATCAACAAAGTCCAACGGAGCCACTTCGTCAAAATAAATTGGCACGCTGATCCAAGCCGATTCAAACAACACTTCCAGATCCGCATCGGGCAATCCCTCCGGATCATCGAGAGTGGCATACCAACCATGCATCCAGATCACGGGAATCTGCTCCTTGCTTAAAGGCAGACTGCTTCTCTCTGCCAATCTACCTGGCAAATCCTCCACCGCACCAGGACGCGTTTCCCATGCATTCCGGATCGGACCATCGGGTATAGCGGCTCCCGCTACTGCGGCCATTCCCAAAACCGCAACAACTACCAACTTCCAAATCCTAGTCACCATCGCTGGAAACCTCCTTGTTAAAGTTCACTTAGCCCGATTGTACCCTACCGCAACAATCCCGCTACCTCTTTTTCCAAATCCGGAGTCAGAGTGGAGCGCGCCTGAGTTTTGATAGTTGCCCACTGTCCCTGGTTAAATACCTCCAGCACTACCAAATCCTCTCCCGGGTGCTTGGCCAAAATTCCCTTCAGCTCTACCAATCTCCCCCCATCAAAATCACGCGGCAACTTAATCAGCAGCCCATCATCTGTCTTGTGCACCCTCTCCACCACTTCAATCCGAGGTGCCGCCTGTGCCGACCCCCCTACCAAACTATCTGCTTTTTCCAACTGTTCAATCGCGCTTTCGGTGGCCTCTCGCACATCGTCAGCCAATATCTTGGGCTCGGGTATTACCACGATCTCATCGTCCACCTCTTCGGTGCGCTCTTTGACATTGACCTTACCAGCCACAATCAAGACCTTGTCTCGTTCCCACAGCGCCTTACTCGCCTCCAGCATTTTAGGAAACACGATGACCTCAATAGTTGAGCCCACATCCTCAATCACCGCAAACAACATCGCGTCACCCTTTTTGGTCATTACCTTCTGCACCCGAGTCACGATCCCGGCAATCCTCGCCATCTTATTGTCATCGGACACGGTCAAACTCTTGATCGGGCGCACCAAGCTCTCCAGCCGAGGCAGTAGCTCGCGCAGGGGATGGCTCGAAACAAATGCCCCCAGATACTCCTTCTCCCATGCCAGCTTCTCTTTGTCAGTAGCCGGCTCGACAGGCTCCAGTGTCAGTTGCGGCTTCATCGCCGACAACTCCTCGGCAAACATCCCGAGCTGATTCACATCCGTGTTGCTATCGAGTCGATTCGAAAACTCGAGGATCTTATCAAGATTAGCATGTAGAGTTTTGCGATCACCAAAGTCATCCAAGCCACCGGCCAAAATCAATCCTTCTAGCGTTTTGCGGTTGACCACCTCGCGCCCCAGCCGGGTCACGAAGTCTACCAAATCGGTATATTCACCATGTGCCTTTCTCTCGTCTGCGATCATATCCGATACCTTTTTGCCCACATTCTTGACCGCATTTAGACCAAAAGTAATCTCACCCGTGTCCTTCACTACGGCAAAGTCGGTAAAGCTTTTGTTCACCGACGGGGGCAGTACTTTGATCCCCGCGTGTTCACATTCGTTTATAAATTTAGCCACATCGTCCAAGCTCGATTGGCTCGATGTCATCAAGGCCGCCATAAACGCATTGGGAAAATGGGCCTTTAGGTACGCCGTCCAGTAGGAGATCACCGCATACGAGGTAGAGTGAGCCCGATTAAAACCATACAGAGCAAACGGCTCTACAAAGCTAAACAGCTGATTAGCCACACTCTCACCTATCCCCTGAGACAGCGCTCCGTTCACAAACTTCTCCTTCTGCTCGGCCAGTAGTTCAGGAATCTTTTTACCGATCGCTTTGCGCAAGACATCTGCCTCCCCCATAGTAAATCCACATAAATCGCGGGCGATCTGTAGCACCTGCTCCTGAAACACAGCAATCCCATAAGTATCCTGCAATATCGGCTCTAGCTTGGGATGGATATACTCTATCTTTTTCTTACCGTGCTTTCTGGCAATAAAATCCGGGATAAACTCCAAAGGTCCCGGTCGGTACAAGGCAATCATGGCAGCTATATCACCAAACACTGTGGGCTTTAGCTCACGCAAATACCTGCGCATTCCTTCACCTTCCAGCTGAAATACTCCGGTCGTGTTGGCAGCTGCCAACAGTTCAAATGTTTTGGAATCGTCAAATGGCAACTTCGACATATCGATCTCCTGGTCCGAGATCTTGCGAACAATCCGCAGGGTGTTCTGGATGATCGTCAGGTTCTTCAAACCCAAGAAGTCCATCTTCAATAGACCCACAGCCTCTACTGGATACATCGAGTATTGGGTCACCAAAATATCCGTATCGTTGGTCGACTTTTGCAGCGGGGTGTAGTTCACCAAATCCCGATCCCCAATCACCACCCCAGCAGCGTGTGTCGAGGCATGCCGTACCGTACCCTCTAGTTTCATCGACAAATCGA
>CAYWVE010000015.1:0-4288 GCA_964461775.1 uncultured Candidatus Saccharibacteria bacterium
AGCCAGAGCAAAAAACCTCATAATTTGGCTACTTATGGCAAAAAAGATAAAAGCTATTGTGAAGCTGCAGTGCGAAGCGGGTAAGGCCAATCCGGCTCCACCTGTTGGTCAGGTGTTGGGCCCCCATGGTATTGCTACCCAGGAGTTCTGCCAGCAGTTTAACGACCAAACCCAGCACATGGCTGGTTGGATGATCCCTGCAAAGGTGACGATCTATGAAGATCGCTCGTTTAGCTTTGTGATCAAGCAGCCCCCAGCTACCGATCTGATCAAGAAGGCGATTGGCTTGGACAAGGGATCGGGTACTCCAAACAAGACCAAGGTGGGTAAGATCACCAAGGCTCAGCTGCGTGAAGTGGCCGAGAAGAAGATGCCAGATCTAAATGCACACGACATCGAAGCGGCTATGAAGATCATGGCCGGTAGTGCCCGGAATATGGGTGTGGAAGTGGTCGACTAACCAGCTTGAGAGGGCAACGGAGTTCCCCTCTCAACGCTCATCGGCATAGCCGATCCCGACGAGTCGGGACAGGTTCGCTGCTCTCCCTTCCTGGAGATCTTTGATACAATTGACTTATGTCAGAAAACCACGGTATTGTTCGGACGATTTATCTCTACCTGTTTGCGCTGGTAGGATTGTTTATATTTGTCTTTAGTGCGGTAAATGGGGTGGGAGCTGTGCTGGATCGGTATGTTTTCCCGCAAGAGTTTGTAGACTACGAATCCCGACCGGTATTGGCACCGGAAGATTCCAGTAAGCTGGAGCTACCCAGCCTCGAGGAGCGCGAGGATAACTTTGCCAAGCAGCAAGATAATGATTTTCGTCGTCGGATGAATTCGGCGGTGCCGGGAGCCTTGATCGGCTATGGGTTATGGGTGTTCCACTGGCGAGAGATTCGCAAAGATAGGTCTAAGTAGATTGTAGATCCTAGTTTCTAGATCAACCTCGAAGAGGGGGAGGTGGATTGGAGATGAGGATTTGGAATTTATCCAAAGGTATAACCATGAGGCGGGAGCTGTGCTAGTCGGCATGGCGCTACCACCGCGCAATGAAAATATATATGGCAGATAAAAAGAAAGCAGCTAGCAAAAAGGGGGCCGAGGGAGACTCGACCAAAGCCCGGGTACAAAAATTTGGACGCGGCAAGAAGTACATCGATGCGGCTAAGCTGGTAGATGCAACTATGATGTATGCACCAGAGGAGGCGCTTGAGTTGGTGAAGCAAAGCTCGCCTACTAAATTTGATGGTACGGTAGAGCTACACATCCAGATGGGATTGGATCCCAAAAAGGCCGAGCAGAATATTCGTGGTACGGTCAGCCTGCCTGCTGGATCGGGTAAGTCGATCAAGATATTGGTATTGGCCGAAGAGGCCGATGTGGCTAAGGCCAAGGCGGCAGGTGCCGACTTTGCTGGTTTGGACGACATGATCGAAAAAATCTCGGGTGGTTGGTTTGACTTCGACATGGTCATTGCTACTCCAGCCGTGATGCCAAAGATTGGTAAGCTGGGTCAGACACTGGGAACCAAGGGCTTGATGCCAAACCCAAAGTCGGGCACGGTTACTGCCGATCCAGCCAAGGCAGTGGACGAATTCAAAAAAGGTAAAGTGGAGTTTCGCTTGGACAAAGATGCCATCCTCCATTTGGGCATTGGCAAGGTGTCTTTTGCCTCGGCTGACCTAAAAGCCAACTTCGATGCTGTGATTGGAGCAGTGCGGGCAGCCAAGCCGGCAACAGCCAAGGGGACTTACATAAAAAAGATGTCATTGGCTTCTACTATGGGCCCAGGGGTCAAGGTGGATCTGCAAGCGATTTAAGAAGGATTGAAATTCATCAAAAAGGGCACCGCGGCTTGCGGTGCCCTTTTGGTTTGGACTATACTGCGATATCGGGCCTTGGTAGGTCTGATTAATCTGTACTTTGAGAGGTGAGTAAGATGCAGGGGAAATTCATCGTGTTGGAGGGGATCGACGGTGCCGGCAAGAGTACACAGGTCAAGCACCTAGCTCAAGGCTTAAGAGCGAAGGGTATCAGCATTCTCGAAGTATGCGCTCCGCGCCGGGAAGGCATAGGAGCGGAGATCCGCGAGATTTTGTGTGGCAAGCTGCCCAATCCGGGGCCGCTAGAGCTGCAAAGGATGATGATGGCGGATCGATGGGGGCAAGCGCAGGAGATCGAAGCCCAGCGTGCATCGGGCACTACTGTCATTGGTGATCGGTGGTGGTACAGCGGTATGGCTTACGGCTGTGCGGATGGTGTGGATTTTGCCGATCTCTGGGAGCTAAACAAAGCTATCATGCGTCCGGATCTGGCGATCTGGATCGATGTGCCGGTAAATACGGCGTTAGGTCGGATCAAGGGCGATCGAGAGCTCTTTGAACGCGAGGAGGCCTTGATCGCTGTTGCAGCAATGTACCGGCGGATGGCGGATGATCCGGGGTTTCCGGAGTTTGTGCGAGTCGACGGCCTGGGTGAGTTTGATGAAGTGGCTGCTCGGATCGAGCGGCTGGTGCGTAGTAAATTTTTTCCTGAGGTGTAACAGATGTTAATTTGGCCAGTACCTCATGATGCCGAGGTCTTTTTTACAGACGGCAACACTCCCTACTTGAAAGGCCCCGGTGTGGCTCTGGTGGGTCAGACAGCTATGGCTCCCATTGGCAAGATACAGGGTTTCCTGGATGGTTTCGCTGATGAGCTGGAGTTTTCGGACTACACTCAGGACCCCGATCCTCTTGATGGAGGACAGGGCTTGGCTAAGTTGGCAGGGCAGACATGTTATGCCAGTTTTAGCCCAAACCGGAGCTGGAACAAGGATGCAGGAGCTTATCTCAACAAGATCATCGCTTCTGGTCATGGTTCAGTGCTGGAGCATGCGCAGGTTACCGTTTTTGTGTGGGGGGTGTCGCGGAGCTTAACGCATGAATTGGTGCGTCATCGGGCAGGGTGTGCGTATTCGCAGTTGTCGCAGCGCTATGTCGATGGCAAGGTGCTGCGGTTTGTGGAGCGGCCGGAGTATCAGACCGATGCAGATCTGCACGCAATGTTTTGTCGACGGATCGACAGGGCGGCGGCTGAATATGAAGAGGTGGCTCAGCGCATGCTCAAGCTGCAGTCTCAGGGGGAAGAGATCTTGAGTGCTGAGCATAAGCGAGATCGGCGCAAGAAGGTCAATCAGGCGGCGCGGTCGGTGTTGCCCAACGAGACCGAAACGATCGTGACGATGACTGGCAATGTTCGGGCATGGCGCAATGTGTTGGAAGTGCGTGCTAGTGCACATGCCGAGACGGAAATTCGTCTGTTGGCGATGATTATCCACGACATGTTGCGGGAAGCCGTGCCACTTTTTTTTGAGGACTATGAGGTGGATCCGTTGCCCGATGGTACAACGGCACTGAGAACTCCCCACCCCAAGGTTTAGGGGGCTACAGGCGGTCTTGATTCAAGACCGCCTGATTTTATTTGGTATAATGGCTGGTCATGAGAATATCAATCAAGCGGATAGATCGGAGTCTGCCCTTGCCACAGTACCAGAGTCTAGGTGCTGCTGGGTTTGATATTTATGCTCGGGAGGAGGTGCGGGTAGAGCCGGGTCAGCTAGTGCGGGTACCTACCAATCTGATAGTCAAAACTCCCAAAGGATATTTTTTGATGCTGACGCTGCGGTCGAGCACCCCAAAGAAAAAGCTCGGTTTGGTAGTGCCGCATGGGGTCGGGGTGCTCGATAGTGATTATTGCGGGCCGGAAGATGAGGTGTTGATCCAGGTGCTCAATACTAGTGATCGAGCGTTGGTAGTGGAGCGAGGAGAGCGGTTTGCCCAGGGAGTGTTTGTGAAAATGCAGCAAGTTAGCTTTCGGGAGGTGGAGACGATGCGGTCTGTTAGCCGGGGTGGGTTTGGGAGTACTGGGGGATAGTGAATAATTTTACGATCATATGAATATAGATTTGAATCCTAATCAGTTGCCTCGGTTTATCGTCTTTGAGGGGATGGACGGGAGCGGTCAAGATACTCAGGCCGGTATTTTGGCGGAGTATTTGCGCAAAGTGGGCTTTAAGGTTTGGCTGACATCGGAGCCGAGCAAGGATTTTAACTCCATCGGCCTGACGATCCGTTATATTTTGGCCAATGACAAAACCTTTCCTCCCGAGAGCTTGCAGCTGCTGATGGTGGCCGATCGGGCTTTGCACTTGGAGCAGATCAAAAAACATCTGACCGACGGTTACATCGTCATCTGCATCCGGTATTTGTATAGCACGCTGGCTTATGTCTTTGCTGAGGGGCTGGAT
>CAYWVE010000016.1:0-4804 GCA_964461775.1 uncultured Candidatus Saccharibacteria bacterium
GCTACGCCGATCAGTCGGCGAATGCCCTTGTCTTGTGTGTTTCCCCCACCCTACTCGACCTCGATTCACTTCATGTTTTAGACACGGAAGCCGGGAAGGTTGCGGGCTTTGCGGTGGAAGTTGGCGTACTGGGCAGTAGCCATTTCATGACGGTTGCATCACCAGACGGCCAGCCTTTGCTGCAAGAAGTGCTGTCGTGCCTGCTCCCTGATGGAGACACGGCGACGGCAATGATCCAGATGCCTACTAGCCTGAAGCTCGACCTGACTCATTTCACTTATTCGTTTTCGAGCGAACGAGTGAAAACAGGTAAGGGCGGGGGGCTGGGTCCGGCGATCGTGCCGTATTCGCAGCTTTTGGCGGGTGCACAGCAATCGGTGCGGGGATCTTTGGGTTGTGTACGGATCTTCCCTGGTCCGGATAACCCCTACCCCCCAATTACTGCTGTACACTGCTTTACCTCTTACACTGACCCGAAGAGTCCTGACCTTGTCTTGCGGACGGTTCATACCTATCCGCAGGAAGGTCAGCTTGTGTTCTCGCAAACAATTCTCTCAAGGAGACAGACATGAGTCGTATGATGTCTGGGCTTTGCTTCCTGTTCCTCTGCCTGGTGGCAAGCTGCGGCTTGCCCAAAGACAGCCGGGAACAGCTGAAGCAGGTCCCCGTGCGGCTGGCTCAGCTACAAAGCGAGATCGCGACTGCCAAGAGCGACTACGCTACCTTCACCAGCAGATCCGAGTATGGCTTTTTTAAGCCCTACGCGGAGCGCGAGAAGTGGAGTAGCCAGTTTGAAGCAGCCGAGAAGGAGCTACGAGCACTGGAGCAGCTGTGGAGCGAATCACTGGAGCCCTTGCAGAAGCGCAACAAGTCCAAAGACCTCGCTGAGGTTGAAAAGGGTTTGGTGGCGATTGATGCAGGTGCTAAGACGATCGGTGATCAGCTGCGCTTCGTTTCGACCAGGCGTCAGATCTTGACCCGGGCTCGTGACGAAGCGCCCAAGCTACACGCAGAGGCCAAGAAAGCCTACGATCTTTCGCTAGCGGGGTTGGCCCTGCTGGAAAGTAAGATCGCAAAGGCCAGGACGGCTTTTGCTCATCGCACTGGTGCGATCGATGATCGGGCCAAGGTAACTCGCGGCCACTACAGCGAGCTGGCTAATCGATGGGTAACCGTCGATAACCAGTTTGCCAGAACGAAGACAGGTGACGCAGACTACGCGGTATTTGCTGACGCAGCTACCAGCCTCCACAAAGAGGCGGAGCTGATCGGCAAGACAGAGCCGAAACTGACTGCGGATCTGGCTGGTCTGGCTCGCAGCTACAGCAAAACGCTGGTAGATGTGCGAGCCGACTTTTATCTAACTGCAGGGCGAACCAGCTGGGATAACTGGTCGGACTTCAGTACGGACAACGACTACACCTACAACGCCGTAAAGGTTGAACCTGAGGTTTACGACTACTTTGTGGCCCTACCTCCCGACAAGGATCTCGCTACACTGCGAAAGAGCTCTGTCGATGAGGCAATGTGGAACAAGCTGGGCGTGGACAAGAAGGAGAGCTTTCCCGGCGGCGATGACGATGCTGTTTTCTGGCTGGCCGATGACTTGGTTCGTTACTACCACAAATATAAAGTGGAAGAGAACGGCCAGGTCAGCGAGACCGACTGGATAGAGGTGGACGAAGTGGCTTTTGAGCTTCATGAGGCAGACCTGGGAATGACAATCGTGTCCAAACCCAGTGGCTACTTTGAGGATGAAAGCCTGACTCAGGCCACTCCACCAGGACTGGCTTTCGTGGGCGATCCCGCCTACGGCAAGTGGGAACAGCGCAACGACGGAACCAGCTTCTGGGCATTTTATGGCCAGTGGCGGTTCTTTAATGACATGCTGGGGCCATCTTACAATGGCTACAGTCGTACCGAATGGGACAATTGGAATCGTAATTACCGGGGTAACAAATCTTACTACGGTGACAACGAGGATGATCCCCGTTATGGTACGGGCGGCAGCTACACCAATACGCGCATTGGTAGCACGCCGTATGCAAAACGCATGCGGGCGGAAGAGGGGTCTTCGATACGCGGTGCTGGATCTTCCAGCCGTAACCGTGGGCCTGGCTCTGGCAAGTAATCTAACATTCTGAGCTCTTCACAAGGAGTCGACGATGGATGATCATTTGATGATCGTGTTGCTTGGCCTGATCCCCTTGGCAGTAGCGATACTGCTGGTATGGGTGGCCAACCTCCTCTGCGGATTTGCCTTCTGTTGTAACACGGCAGCCTATGGGCTGCGCCGTGCGGGGTTTACCCTGGCAATGCTGATCGCGATGGCAGCGGCGGTGAGCGGCCCTTCGCAGGGACTGCTCAAGGATATTCAGGCCGTGGCTTTCGACGGAGCTCTGGCCTTTGTGATGTTGGCGGTGGCATGGGGGATCAATGAGTTTATGATCCTGCCCCACCTCAACAACAATGCCGCGTTGGTCCAAAACAACCGCGCGGTTGGCATCATCGAGTTCGCCAGCCTGGTGGCTACCGGCATTATTGTCTATGGTAGCCTGACCGGCACTGGTGGATGGCTAACGGCCGTAGTCTTCTTTTTCCTCGGACAGGCCGCACTGATTGTGGCGTTCTGGGTTACAACCTGGTTCACCGATGAGGATGATCTGAAGGAGATCGAGAACGACAACCTTTCGGTAGCAGGCGACCTGGGCGGCACACTGGTGGCGCTGGGAATTGTACTGGGCGCTTCGGCGGCAGGCGATTTTACCAGCTGGCGCTCGGACCTGACGGCCTTCGCGATCGATGCTGGCATTGGTGCCGGCTCGATGTGGATCCTCGGCTTGGTGGCTAAGCGGGTGTTTGCAAGTGTGCTCGCCAAGTCATCGGCTGGCGCTGTGTACACGGCAGTAGCCCTAAAGGTGGGAGCTGCTATCATGATTGCCACGGCCATCATCTAAATGGTTGGTGATTCGAATCTCCCGCGCTCAGAATCTGGGCGCGGGAGATATTACCCTACAAGGAGATGTCATGTCAGCCACTACAGCAGTGGTCCGTTCCTCTGAAGCACGGCCGGCAAAGCCAAACATCTACAGCGCCCTTTTGGCTCTAACGATGTTGGCAACCGGTGCTAGCGGATTGGTGGCAGAGTATATCTTGGCCACCGTCAGCTCGTATGTGCTCGGTGGAACGATCGAGCAGTTTTCGCTCATTATCGCGACGATGCTTGCAATGATGGGTCTGGCATCTGTGCTGCAGAGCAAAATTAGCAGCGACCATCTGATCGAAAAGTTTGTAACGATTGAAGTCTTGCTGACGGCCTGCGTGGCAACAGCACCGATTGCGATCTATGCTACTTACGGTCTGGCGCCGCAATGGTTCTCGGTGGTACAGATGGGTTATGTAATCTGCATCGGCTTTTTGATCGGACTGGAGATCCCGATTATTGCCAGAGTCAATGAATCTTACGCTTCGGCGTTGAAGGTGAATCTGGCGTGGATCTTTGGAGCTGATTACATCGGAGCCTTTGTGGGAGCGCTGGTGTGGGTTAAATTCCTGCTACCGCATCTACCCCTGGTGCAGATCAGTTTCATTATGGCGGGCATCAACCTGCTGGTTGCTATGGTCACCTACGGATTGTTCCTCCAGAGAGGAATCGTAAAGCCGCGCCTATGGTTGGCGGCTGCAGTCTGTGTGGTGACAGGATTCTTGATCTTTGGGTACTCGTCGGTCAACGCCTGGACGATTCGTCTGGAGCAGCGCCTGTATGAGGATCCGGTAGCCTTTACGGCAACGACTAAATACCAGCACCTGGTGCTAACGCATGACCGAGCGGTGGACAATTATATTTTGTACATCAATGGTAGCACTCAGTTCTCGAGCATAGACGAAGAGATCTATCACGAGTCCTTGGTGCATCCGGTCATGCATCTGGCGCCCAACCACGCCCGCGTGCTGATACTTGGCGGTGGGGATGGAATGGCGTTGCGTGAGGTGCGCAAGTATGACACTGTCTCTCAGATTGTCTTGGTGGATATCGACCCAGAAATGGTGCGACTATTCTCAGAAGAGCCTGAGCTGACTGCGCTAAACGGCAATGCCTACAAAGACGCCCGTATCTCCACTGTAATCCCGGCGGGAATTACCGATACCGGCAAACGGTGGGTTGCGCTGCCGACCGGAAAGACCGACAGCCAAGGCCAACCGGTGAAGGTGGAAGTGGCTGAGGTAGATGTGTTTACAGTAGATGCGGGCAAATTCCTGGATAACTGCAAAGATCCGTTCGATGTGGTTATCGTTGATCTGCCCGACCCCGACTCGGTGGAGCTCTGTCGCTTGTATAGCAAAGAGTTTTACATGAGGCTGGCTCAGCGGATTGCACCCGAAGGAATGGTGGCGATCCAGGCCACATCTCCCTACCATGCAAAAGAAGCCTTCCTCTGCATCAAGCGGACGCTTGGGGCAGCTGGCTGGGAGACATTGCCATATCACGACAATGTTCCTTCCTTTGGCGACTGGGGTTGGCTGCTAGCATGGAGACCGGGAACAAGTGAGGCTGAGATTCGTGCGCGAATTGAGGCTTTGGAGCGATGGGAAATAGAAACCTCATACCTGACACCGGAAAGGCTACGAGCTGACCTGGTGTTTGGCAAGGGTGGCCTACGCTCCACTCACGGCGATACAATCAACACCTTGATGCGGCCAGCTCTGTTGGATATCTATCTACACGAGAGCTGGAAGATCGAGTAAAACCTGGAGGGTAAATTGGTACTCTTGCTCTTGCATCGGATCATACCCTTGCTGGGAC
>CAYWVE010000017.1:0-23953 GCA_964461775.1 uncultured Candidatus Saccharibacteria bacterium
CAATCTCTCGCACAAAGAAACCCTTAACCGCGATATCGATCGCACCTAGAGCTCGCCTATGCGCTGCCCAACTTGCAGCCAGGAAAATCCAGAAACCAATTGGTTTTGTAGTCGCTGTCTCGGATCTCTGCGTCGGCAGGCCCTCGAGCAACAACGCAAGCGTCGAGTCTTTATTCCCTCATATCTCGACCACTACCACCGCTCCCGCCCCAAGCGCCACTCTGGCGCCGGAGGCTGGCTGGTTGTTATCGCTCTAGTTGCCGGTATTCTCTACTGGCTCTATGGACAAGGCTCAGGCATTTAAACAGCTCGTCGCCGATATCAAAAACCATCACTGTACCCTTCGGGCAACTTGTATCCAGCCCGTACCGGGCGATGGCAACCCCACCTCTTCAGTGGTTTTTATCGGCGAAGCTCCCGGGCGCAACGAAGATCAGCAAGGCCGTCCCTTTGTGGGAGCTGCCGGCAAGCTACTCGATTCCGCACTGGCTACCATTGGGTGGTCGCGGGCCAACATTTACATCACCAATATCGTCAAATGCCGCCCTCCGGGCAATCGCGACCCCCTGCCAGAGGAAGTAGCCGAGCACCGAGTTTTTCTAGAGCGCGAGCTAGCGCTCATCCAGCCCACACTCATCGTATTGTTGGGTCGGCACGCCCTCCACTGGTTCTTGCCGGGCGAGCAGATCTCCCAAGTCCACGGCCAGGTGCGGCGAAATCAAGATGCGATTTATCTCCCTATTTATCATCCGGCCGCAGCACTATATAATCCCAAGCTCAAAGACTCTATCATTTCCGATATTCAGCAGATTCCCCTCATATTACAAAAAATTGTCTCTCCCGCTCCGGCCCAGGCCAACGCAGGCGAGCAGCACTCTATACTTGATCAAACTTATTACTTTCCCTCATGAATCCCACTAACCCTAGTCCCGCTAGCCGCCCGCGGCCGCAGACCAGCTCCTCCCCCCGCCGCTCTCGCGGTGGATCGGGTCGTAGAAATTTTTCTCCGCGCCCAGGCATGCACCGTCCCACTGGAGCACGCCCATCTTATGCACCCTCCGATCAGCCGGTTGGTAAGCCCACCCCCGACAACGCTCCCTTGAGAGTTATCTCTCTGGGCGGTGTTGGCGACATGGGCAAAAACCTTACCGTTATCGAATACGGCGCCGACATTATCTGTATCGATTGTGGCTCTACCTTTCCTGACGAGACCATGCTGGGCATCGACCTTGTCTTGCCCGATGTCACCTATCTTGAACGCAACCGCCACAAGATTCGCGGCTTTGTGATCACTCACGGACACGAAGACCACATTGGCTCCCTTCCCTACATCATGCCCAAGTTTGGCCAGGTCCCAGTTTGGGCTCCCAAGCTCGCTGCCGCTCTGATCACGGTCAAGCTGGAAGAATATCCCGAAGCTCAGGGCACCAAGATTCTCACCTACTTACCCGACGATACTATTCGCCTAGGCGTGTTCTCCGTCTCTTTCTGCCGGGTCAATCATAGTATCCCCGACTGTTTTGCTATAGTGGTCGATACCCCCGAGGGCAAGATCATTCATACCGGCGACTTCAAATTCGACCCCACTCCACCGGATGGAATCCAGGCCGACTACGCCAAGCTCGAAGCCCTCGGTGACCAAAAGCCCCTACTATTACTAAGCGAAAGCACCAACGCCCACACACCCGGCCGGACCGACTCCGAACAAGTAATTGCCGATGCCTTCATGAAGATCTTTTCCGAGACCAAGGGGCGCTTGGTCGTGTCATCTTTTGCTTCTCGCATCGATCGTATGCAGTATGTCTTTGCCGCTGCCACCAAATACAAGCGCAAGGTAGCCGTAGCTGGCCGCAGCATGCTCAAGTACCTCGAGGTCTGCAACAAGCTAGGCTACATCAACTACCCAAAGGACATGGTGGTACCGCTGCACCAAGTCAGCAAGCTCCCCGAATCCCAGATTGTCGTACTCGCTACCGGTAGCCAGGGTCAGGAAGGCTCTGCTCTTCAGCGCATGGCCTATGGTGAGCACCGCGAAGTCCGGATCAAGGCTGGCGACACCGTGCTCATCTCCTCCTCCCCCATCCCCGGCAACGAGCGGTCAGTCAATGCCATGATCAACAACCTCTATCGGGCTGGTGCCCATGTTATCTTCGATAAAAAAATGCAGGTCCATGTCTCCGGGCATGGCTACCGAGAAGAAATGCTCCAAATGCTCGAGCTGGTGCGCCCTCAGTACTTCACCCCTATTCACGGCGACTACCATATGCTAGTGGCTCACACTGAGATAGCCGAGAAGTCTGGGGTGATCAAAGACAATATCAACATCATTGAAGATGGCGATGTCCTCGAGATCAAAAACGGCAAGGTCAGCAAGACTACCGAAAAAGTTCCAGTAGGCTCGATCATGGTCGACGGTCTGGGCGTGGGCGATGTCAAAGAAATTGTCTTGCGCGATCGCCAGACCATGGCCCGCGAAGGTGTGGTTATGGTAGTGGTTACCGTCGATCGCAAGGGCCGCCTTATCGGCAGCCCCGACATCATCTCCCGCGGCTTTGTCTACATGCGTGAAAAAACAGATCTCATCAACAAGACCCGCGATGCCGTCAAGAAAACCTTTACCAAGCACATCACCACCAAGCTCCCAGACGACTGGAGCAACATCAAAGGCAAAATCCGCGATGTCGTCTCCGATCAGCTTTATCGCGCTACCGAACGGCGCCCATTAGTGCTACCGGTTATCATCGAAGTTTAGGCAGCATCGTCTGCTCCTAGCTCTCGCGTCTTTGCCTCTTGGCTTATTCTGGTAGCGGCCAGAAGTCGAGAGGCTTTGTCGATAAGTAGCTCGCCGCTACTTCCCGGTACAGTCGCAATCAGCTTGCTCTCCGCTGCTCGGTCAAACTCACTGGTGCCCATTAAGGATCGAGCTACCAGCAAGCGCTTGTAGGCGCGTTCTACTTCTTTTTGGCTCAGGCTGCTGGCGTCGGTCGAGTACAGCTCGGGCAGTAGCGTTACGCTGGCCGCTTCTACCAAGTACTTACCGATCTCCACCGGATCCTCCTCGCGCATTCGCATTCTCAAGAGCGCCGCGTCATCTTCTAGCAACTCCTCTAGCCCCACCTCCATCGCCGTATCTACGGCCGCTTCACGAGTTAGTTGCGCACGGACCTCGCTCACCTGGGCCTGATGAGCCACCAAAGACAACCCCAATAGCAATGGGATTGCTATTTCCAGCCGCGCACTACCTATCTTTTCCGCCTGGGTTTTCCAGTATCCAGCAAAGCCTGGGGCATCGGCAGACAGCTGCTCAAAAGCCGAGCGATCCTTCGGATCCATCTGCCGGAGTAATATCCGATTCTGATTCTTCTCGAGTTGAAGGAAGCGATCGACTAATTCAGAGGGCGACAAGTCGGGAGCTGCAGCAGCCAGCTCAGCGAGCTGAGCCTGAACCTTCTCAAATCGCTGCCCTCTCTTCGATGCTGGGTCGCCCCCCATCCGGTCCATGGCTTCTTTCCCATTTTTGATAATTGTCCAAATCTCGCCTTGGAGCTCATCCTTTCCCACCCCTCCCTGCCACACTGCGGTCGGGTGTTCGCGTAGGAAATCTTCACGCTGCTTATAGGCAGATTCGGCAGTGGTCGCGGCTACGACTGCCATCTCTCGTCCGGCCTGGAGGGTCTTGATCTGGTCTTTAAAGTAAGCGATCTTGCGCTCGCGCTCGGCTTTGTCCGCTTGGATATAGGGCTTGCGAGCCTCCCATTTTGCCAAATGGGTTTGGAGGGCTTGTTCTAGCTCCAGCTCCGCATTGGCGATTAGGGAAGTTTGCTCTGCGTATACCACCTGCACGGCTGCTCCCCGTCCGCTGACGCGTTCTAGCTTCTGCATCACCTCGTTCTCCGCAGCTGTGTTGTCCAGCGTTGCTCCTTCTGGCAATATTCGCGCCAGCTCCTGCGTGTAGGCTTGCTGCCAGTGATGATCCAAGTCGGCAGCGCCTCTCTTACCAAACTTAGCCCAGTCCCACCCCCGCACCGCCATCTCTCCTATCGACTTGGCGGGTGCCCCAGCCGCCTTCGCTTTGTGGTCTGGTCGGGGATAATATTTATCAAAAATCTCGCCTAGCCGATCCGCTACTCGCTCTCTTGCTTCCAGTGTTTCTTCTCGCGAATAGGCTCGCTCTTGTGCTTGAGGTTGAGCCTCTGCCTCCGTAGGTTCCACCCTCGATTCCAGTGGGGGTTCAGCTGCCGCTTCGCTTATGGACGGCACCTTTTCTGCTACCGGCTTGGGATTTGGTTGGTCGCGCAGCTCAAACCCACCTTCGGGCGTAACCTTCCATTGACGATAATTATCTAGTCCAGTCTCTATCCGCCCTCGCTCTACTCCCAGGCTGCCCAATACTTGTTGTATCGTGGGTGCGGCGCGCTTGGACATTGCGGACTTGCGCACATACATATTCCGAGGGCGTTCACCCCCATACTTCCCGGCCAACTTGTCTAGGTCTACTGTGGGATCCTGGGTAGTAATAAACATATCCACCCCTCCCTTCTTTTTATCAAAATACCGCACCATCGTGTCCACGCCTTGAGCGTACAGGATACTGCTGTAGTCGGTTCCGCGGAGCTGTTTGAGCAGTCGATCGTTGCGGTCTATAAAAATTTTCTGGCCAGCGGGCGTCTCAAGTATAAACCCCAAGCCTTTCCACTCCTGCACTGTTTGTTTGGCGTTTTCGATCCGCTCGGCAAGCTGGGCACTCGCTTCTACCAGCCCAGGGTCGATCGCTGCTAGCTCGGCGTCGGTCAGCTCTTTACCAGCGTCGCCTCCCGTGGCTTCCATGAGCTGCCCAAAGCGCTTGTCAAAATATCTCCCCTGTCCGTCCGGGCTTACTCGCAGGTCACCTAGGTTGTGCTTAACTCCCTCTGTCCCCAACGACTCAGTATAATTTTTGAGCCCAAAGGCATTACGAGCAGTAGTCGCCGGGTCAAATCCTGGCTTGAGGTAGTCTTTGTTGTCCTCGGCCTGGACAAACTCTACGGCGTTTCGTAAACCCTCTTGGGCCTCGGGGCTCATATGCTCAAAGTATCCTAGGGCATCGAGCATCAGCCAGGTCTTCTTGGCGGCGCTGGCACTCTCCTTGTCTGAGTAAGGTCCGTGATGATCCAAGTACAAGCGCTGTTTTTCCCGATCTATCTCTGTCCCCAGCGCACGACTCCCCACTATCCAGTCCCGGTGAGCATGTTGGGTCTTAAATTGTGCTTCGCCCGCAAACCCCGGCTCATTGCGGCTAGTAATATCAATCATTATCCCCGCCTCTGGGTGTTTGGCCAGTGCGGCCTCCAGGTCTTTATGCGCCACATAGTGTATAGGCGTATCAGGTCCGACCACCCCGGCCTTCATCAGCAAGTCTATGGCCAAGTTACCATCCAAATCCGAGTGAGTGGGAGCTTCGTTATCGCCGCGCTCAATCCCCTGCACAATAATCCCTCGCTTCGCTGCTCGCTCCAGCCAAGCTCGTGCCTCCTCGGGATTTTTAGTTTCATAAGCCCCTTCCTCTGGGGTCTGTGGTGGACTGGCCTCCTGAGCCAGCTCGCTTTGCAGGGGCTCTAATATTTGCCGTTCAAAAAATCCTCGCTCTTCGGGCTCGAGCTGTTCCATAAAACCCTCTACCCAATCCTGGTCACCCGCCAACCGATTCTTAAAAGCAGCTAATATTTTATCCTTGGCTGTCCCGATACTAAGCTCGTCCTCCTTGGTCAAAGCCGCCCGCTCCTCTTTGGATAGGCTATAAATATTGCGGAGCTCGCGTACCTCCTCGATCCCCTTTATCCTCTCCTGGGTCAGCTCCTCTGCGTTACTATTCTCCGGGTTGGGTTGTAGATTTTCGTGTTCGGGCATGGGGTTTAAGTAATTATTTTATTATCTCATAAAATTCGCGTTTTGTCAATACGGTATATTCTATCAGTATTAAAAAAGCGGAGCCTTGCGACTCCGCTCTCCCCTGCCGTAGCAAAGGAATCAAGGTGCTATACTACTCGTTGCCAACCCATTTGTCGGCATCGATCGTGTTGCTGCCCAAGCCATCTGGCTCGGTCGGGATTGTCCCGCTATTGAGCGGCGGATGGAAACCCGGGAAGCGCAGAAGGCTCTCCACGGGCATATTCACCACCAGCATCTCATGGATCTGGAAGCCGTGCTCAGATAGCGTATGTGCGGCTGCGGGAACCTCCCGTAGCCACGGCCGAGCATTCTGAGCGGCAATTGACCGCAACGGCATCTCCTCGCCGCTGCACTGTACAATCACGCCAATCAGCCGCTTTTCTCCCAGTGCGTTTTCGCGCAGTTCGGAGTAGATCCGATTCCCGCGGCCGGCATCCTCACGCACGAAGAGCTGTTCCCTGGGGATGACCACAAGCTCGCCGTCGGCCAGGATCGCATTGATCTGACCATCCGGAGCTATTGCCATGCCGCCTACCCGCACCGGCTCACCCCAGGTCTCAGCCAGCTTCATCTGCTTACTGGTCTTCGCTGCACCAGTCGCCTGAGGCGACTGAGGCTGGACTGAGTACGGGAGATCAAACCAGAGCGCACCCAGGCCAATCGACAGTACCACCAGGATCACCAGCATCCCCCAGAAAACGCTGGCACTCGGTGCCCGACGGGTTCTCGTCGGAGGCGGGGGTGTTGCGGGGTATTGGCTGGGAGCACTCGGCGTTGGCTGGTTGTTCTGCGCAATCCCCTTGTTGATTTCGGCCGCCAGCTCAGAAGCCAGCTCTTTCGCTAAAATCTTCAGCGACTCCTTTCCAGCTGTCTCACCTTTCGGTTCAGGCCCAGGGATGTTTTGGAACCGATCATCAGAGATCCTCCCAGTCACACGCTCCTCCTTTGGCGGACTCGCCACACTCTTCCGCACCGGCTCCTTATGGGCAGCCGGGGTTTCAGGCTCCACTCGCGGCGTAGCCACGGGCGGAGCAACAGCCGGAGTTGCCGTTGGTTCGACCACCCTTGTCCGGGGTGGGATCGTCACCATATCTGGCGCGAAGAAGACCTTAAAGGGCTTCTCCTGCGTATCGGTTCGAGAGATCCAGACCTCGACCTTGTAATCCCCACCATGGAGCTGCGAGGTATCGCACAGTATCTGTGCAAGCCCGTCAGCGCCAAATGGGGCCCTGGCCACGGTCTCGTTAATGCGACGCGGCTTATTGTTGTGGTCGATCTTGCAGTAGCGCGCCGCAGCCACAAGCTGTTCCGGAGCCTCATCGAGATTCAAGGCTCGCACCACCACACGGCCATCTTGCCGCACCTCCGCCTCGTAGCGGGGCGGCGGCTGTGTCTTCGGGGCGGCTTCTCGGTCGGCAGCAATCACCTCGATCATCTGGCTTGCCTCTCGATAGCCATCCGCTGTTGCGGTGATCCGGTACGATCCCGGCTGGTTGGCCTGGCTCAGTAGCCGCACCGCTGCACCCTGCCCGACATCGTCGAGCACCACGGTCGATTTCTCGACCAGCTTCCAGGTGCCATTCTCCTGTTCCTGCTCCAGCACCATCTGCACGGCCTGTCCTTTGGCCTTGCCGGCGGTGCCTGCCTTTACCTTCAGCTCCACTCGCTGATTTGCCGCCTTCTCAAGCGGACAACCAGCCAGCTCCAGGTACGCGTTGGCCCGTTCTTCATCCGACCAAGTATCCTTGGCCGCTTTCGACCTACCTCCAGCCTTCTTGGCTGGTTTTGGTGTCGACTCCTCTGCAGGAGCCTCCTCTTCCTCAGTGGAAGAGGTATCTGCCTCGTCTTCTGGCACTCCTGCCGGATCGACGGTTTTCTCTGCGGGCGCTTCTGACTTACTCAGATCGCCCTCATTTTCAAGGTCACCCTTCTCAGGCCCTGTACCTGTCATTGCTTAAACCTCCCGAAAAAGTTGCTCCCAGTCTAGCAAATTTAGACCCTTTTGTCAATACAAGGATGCTCAGACCACCCTATCACCATCCTAGCTACTCCTGGTATAATGAAATGGTAAAATTCACGCATTATGGCGCGTCGCAGAAAGAGGCGTACAACTCGGAAATACCGGACTCGCTCCTACCAGGCCCCTAGCTTTTTTGAGGATCTTAATTTTGATCTAGAGCTCGACCCCAAGGTGGTGCGAGAGATGTTTGCCATCATCCTCATCGGCCTGGGCATCTTTGCTCTACTTGCGATCATGGGTGGAGCCGGCAATTTTGGCCAATTCTTCTACAATGGTTTGCGTCTGGGCTTTGGCTGGACCAGCTTCCTCTTCCCTCTTTTGCTCGCTGGTGCTGGTGTGGCTATGTTTTATCCTGTCCGGTACAACTTCAAGCTCGCCAATGTCATCGGCCTGATCCTCTTTGTTCTCAGCGCCTCCTCTCTCTTCCATGTCTTCCTCGGTGCCGATACCGCCCTCGACTACGCTTCTACCGGCGATGCCGGCGGATACTTGGGTTACTTCATCAGCCGGCTGATGCTGACCGGCCTAGAGTTTTGGGCATCTTTCGTTATCCTACTGGTGATCTTTTGCTTGTCGCTCATGTTTGTATTTGGCGCCCCGCTCAAAGAGCTATATCTTCGTACCCAATTTTCCCTACCCAAGCTCCCCGACATGCCCGAGGTCAGGATCAATAGCGATCTAGTCCGCGGTCGTTCACGCAGCCAAGAAGACGATGACGATGCCGAAGACGAAGCACCGGCCCGGCGCTTGATTCCCAAGATCCCCCTTATCAAAAACGCCGCCGAAGAAAAAAACACCGACTTCGTCCCCAAGCTTGTCCCTACCGGAGATTGGACCCCACCTTCGCTTGAGCTGCTTAGCAACGCAGTGACCAAGGTAGATAGCGGCAACATTACCGCCAATGTCAGCACCATCCAGGAGACTCTGGAAAACTTCAATATCGAAGTGGAGATGCACGAGGTCAATGTTGGCCCCACCCTTACTCAGTACACCCTCAAGCCTGCCGCGGGTATCAAGCTTTCCAAAATCTCTGGCCTCAACAACGATCTTTCCCTAGCCCTGGCTGCTCACCCTATTCGTATCGAGGCGCCTATCCCTGGCCGCTCACTCGTGGGTGTCGAGGTGCCAAACAAAAAAACCGCCATTGTCCGCCTGCGCGAGATCATGGAGTCTGAGCCCTTCGACAAAGTCGCCTCTCCTCTCCGTTTGCCGCTGGGGCGCGATGTAGCGGGCAATCCAGTGGTGACCGATCTGATCAAAATGCCTCACTTGCTCATTGCCGGTGCTACCGGTGCGGGTAAGTCCGTCTTTTTGAACGATCTGCTTTTGAGTCTGCTCTATCAAAACTCTCCGGCCGATCTCCGGCTGATCTTGGTCGACCCTAAGCGGGTAGAGTTTGCCAACTACAACGATATTCCCCACCTGCTCTCGCCCGTGATCGTCGATCCGCACAAAACCATCAACGCCCTCAAGTGGCTAGTGGTAGAGATGGAACGCCGTTATCGGATCCTGGCCGAGGCTCGTACCCGCGAGATCAAGTCTTACAATCAGCAAAACCAAGACAACAAGCTGCCTTATATCGTTCTAGTCATCGACGAGTTGGCCGACCTTATGGCCGTCTCAGCCAGAGAGGTCGAAGCCTATATCTGCCGCTTGGCTCAGATGGCTCGCGCTGTGGGCATTCACTTGGTATTGGCTACCCAGCGCCCATCGGTCGATGTCATCACCGGTCTGATCAAGGCCAACTTCCCTTCTCGTATCGCCTTTGCCGTCACCTCCGGTACCGACTCGCGCACCATTCTCGATAGTATCGGTGCCGAAAAGTTGCTAGGAAATGGAGACATGCTCTTCATGCCTAGCGACGCCGCCAAGCCCAAGCGTATTCAGGCCGCCTTCGTTACCGACAAAGAGATCAAGGCCGTTACCGAAGCTCTTCGCTCGCTCGATGCCCCGCAATACATCGAAGAGGTCTTGGCCGATGCTGCCAAGGGGCCTGGTAGCTACGGTGGCGACGATAGTAATGACGACACTCTGACCAACGAAGCCATCGAGCTCGTAGTCAAAACCGGCAAAGCCTCCGCTTCGTATTTGCAGCGTCGGTTTAGAATCGGTTATGCCAGAGCCGCTCGCCTGCTCGATATCCTGGAGGAAAAAGGAGTCATCGGCCCCGGCGATGGAGCCAAGCCCCGCGAGGTATTGCTTAGCCGCCAAGACCTTGCCGGCATGACCGGCAAGACCGATCTCGATGGCGAATCGGGCGAGGAGTTTGTCGAGGGTGAGGACTACTAAGTTCTAGCTTTAGCCAAACAACGATCCGCCGGCAAAGCTCTGAAAGGCATAGATCGCATAGATGCCAAATAGCACAGCTCCCTCAACTCGGTTGAGGACATTTTTGGACCACATAAAGATTCCAAACAAGATAACGGCCACCACCAAGAATCCAGCGGCTACCATTACCCCGCTCCCCGCAGGGATCGCAAACGGGCTGATCAAAGCCAGCAAACCAAGCGTAGGCACATTTAGCCCCACATTGCTTAGCAAGTCGCCCAGTACAATATTGCGCCCCTGTCGGTACGACTGGGTAATCACCAGCGCAAACTCCGGTAGGTTGGTACCAATCGAAAGCACCAAGAGACCAATGATCATCGGCGAGATCCCCAGCATTTCGGCCACGGTAGTAGCCGAGCCCACCAAGTAGTACGACGCCAGCAAGATCATGGCAAGGCCAATTCCCAAGTTCACCCCCTCTACCTTCCAGTCCACTTTTATCACCGGCAGTTCGCTTCCCCGCCCTTCTTTCATTCGCTTATCGTAAAAATTACGGTGGCCATACAGGCGCACCATAAACATGGCGTAGGTTGCAATTAGCAGCACACCATCGAAGCGAGTTAGCTGACCATCCAAGATCACCAAGGCCGGCAACATAACGATTGCTAGATATACAAAAAAGTCATCGTTGCGCAAAAGTCGGTTCAGGCTCAGCTTGCCCGACAAAATAGCCGCCAAACCAATCAGCAGCGACAAGATCACAATGCTAGCCCCCAGCAAGTTACCAAGCGATAGTTCTGGTACCCCGCGCAAGCCCGAGTTTATACTCACCATAATCTCGGGGGTAGAGGTGGCTACGCCTACAATGAAGAATGAGACGATGAATTCATTGACCCGAAAACCTTGGGCGACCTTGGTAATGCTCCGAACTATCAACCCCGCGGCTGTTCCCAGCACATACGATAGCCCCAACAAACCGATAAGATGCCAAAACAACATATTAAATCATTATACCATGTTGCCCCAATATTGTCAAGGCATACCCTCCTCGCCCATTCAGGTTCAAGGTATAATAAACCCACTACAATTCTCCCCGATTTTCCTATGGCCTCCGATCATTCATTCGACATAGTTTCCGAAATAGACATGCAAGAGCTTACCAATGCTCTCGATCAAACCCGCAAAGAGATCATCGTCCGCTACGACTTCAAGGGCGTGCCGGTCGAGATCGAGCAAAAAACCGAGAAGGACAAAAAAGAGCTCATCATCACCACGGCCGACGAGTACAAGCTCAAGGCGGTCATGGATATGCTCGAGAGCAAGCTCTTAAAGCGCAATCTCGATCTCAAAATTTTGGGCAAGCCCAAAAACGAACCCGCTACGGGGGGCTCGATCCGCTCTACCATTCCGCTGGTTGCCGGCATCTCTTCCGAAAAAGCCAAACCGATAAACAAGCTAATTCGCGACGCCTTCCCCAAAGCCAAGCCCCAAATTCAGGGTGAAACTATTCGGGTGGTATCTAGTAGCATCGACGAACTCCAAGCCATCATGGTTATGCTCAAAAGCTCCGACCAAATCGACATTCCTTTGCAGTTCGAAAACTACCGGTAAATTTATCCAATTTCCGCATATAAAAAAGAGCGCCAGTTGGCGCTCTTTTGGAGCAAGGTGCAGGAACCCAAATCTGTCTCAGGACAGCAACGATCATGGGGAGGGGCGAACGAACAACCAGCTTATGGGTTCAAAGCCTCGGGTTGTGTCGGGGCTTGCCCAGTATGTTGCCAGAGAGGGCTGGAGACGACCGCGACAAACCCCGAACACAGCCGGATGACCGTCGGAAGCCACAATGGGTGACATGGCCAAGTATAGGTATTCGTACTCCGGCTGATCTGGGTAAGCCAGACGCAGAGCAGGGCCGACTTCTGGCGGGCAGAGCTGGAGACCTCGCAACTGTCCCGCCTCGTACACCTCGGTATCCGTTGGGAAGCGCAGCTCTAGCTCGGTGCTGGGGACCACGAAAAGGTCCACGGCTAGGGCCGTAGCGCTTACCGTAAAGGTGGGCGCAAGTATCAGGTCGAAGGCATGCTTGGTAATACGGAAGTCACCAGTCCGCAAGTCTTGGCAGTAACCGTTGGCGTTGGGCTGGCCACCCAAAATGATTGTCGTCAGAAACCGACCAATAGGATCATTCTTCATCTCTACCTCCTTCGGGCTGGGGTAACCCCCAGATATCCTGTTTAGACAGCCTTGGCTGCTCGGTTAAGTACGAGGGCACACATTATTGCCAAGGCAATCAGCCCGATGGAGGCAAGGACAAACTCACTATCCACCTTGCCGCGATATGCCAGTGCTCGCGCACCAAGCCAGCAACCAAAGATACCAAGGATCGATAGCCACAGCATGACTATCGGTATTGCTTTGGACATGGCAACCTCCACTTGTTTTGTAGGTTCAAGGTTCAGAGCATTCTCTGCTCAGAGAAAAGCTGGAGATTCCAGCTCTCTGTCTGAGTAGACAATAAGTAAGGTGCAGGCTAGTTGCCTGTCGCTAGCCTTAGAGCTAGCTCGGAGCGTGGATCAGCTCCGGATAGTAATGACCGCCGCGGGGTCGACATCGAGGAAGTATGCCCCACCCTTTTTATCGGGGCGGAACTCAATCCATCCATTCGTACCTCGGACGATAAGACGGCCAAAGCGGTTCTTGTAGAGGGTTCCCCAGAAGAAACTACCCTCCCAGCCCAAGGGGGCTCGCTCGGGGTGAGCCAGCAGGTAGTCAAGGACATTGGCGTTACACAGCGCCTTGTCCTTGAGACCCAACAGTTCCTTGTAGAGCTCGCCCCCACTGATGCGCAACAGCGGCCTTGTCTGCTGCTGCTTACTCAGGTAGAGCTCGATGGTGTCGGGGTTGAGCTCTAGCATCCCCAAGCTAGTGTCATGATGCTCTACGGTCCAAGTTTGCGGATCACAGGGTCCACCGACATGCAGACTGTGCAAGGCAGTGCCTTCTCCCAACATTCTGGGGAGAGTCGCAGGAGCCGCACAATCAACGACATACGTAGCATTGCTTTTTACCATCGCTAATCTCCTTCGGATCGGGGTAACCCCCGACTCCAATGCCGGCAGCATCCTCTCGGATACCGCTGGGTTATCTGCAAGGACAACCTCTATTCATTTCATTTGTTTCTGATTCAATGTACAAGTGAGCATTCTCTGCTCAGAGAAAAGCTGGAGATTCCAGCTCTCTGTCTGAAAAGAGAAAGTAAAGATGCGCAGGCTATTTTGCCTGTTGCTACTCCTTGAATCGGTACAGATTGCCGATCAAGTCTGTCGGTAGACGGCTATCGGGGTTACGAGCCACGAAGTTCATCTGCCAGCGCCGCTTGTCTCCCACGCAGGCTATCTCGTCGAGCTCACGCCGATACCAAGGATCAACGTCTGTGCTAATAATGTAATCTGTAGTCCAGAGAGTGAAGCTCGGCCAAATCTCACCCCCCTCCCAGCGCTCGACTAGCTTCCAGTCAGGACTGTCATCCACCTCCTCATGCTCGCGATAAACCAGTGTCGAGACGGGAGAGAATTCTGGGTGGGCTCGAAAAAAGGCCCAAGCCTCCTCCTCTCCGAGACGCCTCCCGTCTACCCGCAGCGCCTCGATCTTCTGACCGTACTGGCTGAAGAGGTTGAGAAAGAAAGCGCAGAGGTTAATCTTATTCATGGCAGGCTCCTTCGGGCTGGGGTAATCCCCAATTCCAAACTGTCAGCATCCTCTCGGACACCGTTGGGTTATCTGCAAGGACAACCTCAAATGTCGTTTGTTTTCTGATTCAATGTGCCTGCCGAGTCGGGGTGTTTCCCCTCAAGGCATTACTACAGTCTATCGCAAATGCCTTATTGTGTCAACATATTTCCACGCTCCTAGTCTATAAAACACCCATTTGACAGCAGACAATAAGATATAGTATAATAAAAGTGTGAAAAATAACCACATATCCGATAAAGTCTTGGAGCAGGTCAAAGCGGCTGGTCTGGAAGACAAGCAGGCTCGTATTTACCTCAGCGCCCTAAAGCTTGGCGGGGGCACTATCACCGCTCTATCCAAGGAGTCGGGAGTGGAGCGTACGGGCCTTTATTATTACCTCTCCGACCTTATCAAGCTCGGGCTACTCAAACCCTCCACCACCAAAAAGCGCACCATCTACCTCCCCTCTCCGCCCGAGCGCTTACTCGATATTCTCCATGCCAAAGAGCAGGAGGTCCAAGACGCCATTCCCCTGCTCCAGTCTCTAGTAGCCGATACTGGCGGCCAGTCGCAGGTTACATATTACGAAGGCAAGGAAGGGCTTATCAATCTCTACGAAGATCAGTTCGCTCTGCTCCAGCAGCTAGCTCCCAAAGACAAGCACCTGTTGGTTTTTGCCCGCTCCTTCGAGCTGCTCAATGCTCTGCCCGACTACTTCCCCAAATATGTATCCAAGCGCGAAAAGCTCGGGTTGCAAACTCGAGCCATCCTGCCCGAGGCCGAGCGCCAACCCGAGGAAGTTGTCTACGACGATCCGGTGCTATACGCCAAGTACACCCAACAGATCAAAGAAAAGCGCTACATGCCCGACAAGTATTTTCCCCACAGCGTCATCGTAGTGTTCAAAGACTATGTGGCCATGATCGATTACAAAACCTACTTTGGCTCCATTACCCACAACGCCGAGCTATCCGATACTTGGGTCCGCTTCTTTGAATTTATCTGGGATCACCTCCCACCCGAAAAAGACTAAAGCCATGCTAAAATAGATCTATTATGCCCAAAAACCCTACCCCCCAAACCGCTCCTGCTAGCGATCTCGATCAAGCTATTTCTTCTATTCACAAAACCTTCGGCGAAGGTTCGATTATGCGTCTCGGCGATGCCAAACAAATGGATGTCGAAGTCATTCCCACTGGCTCGCTAATGCTCGATCTGGCTCTGGGAGCCGGTGGCGTACCCAAAGGGCGGGTAGTCGAGATCTTCGGCCCCGAGTCTTCTGGCAAAACCACTCTGGCTCTACACATAGTAGCCGAAGCCCAGAAGCGCGGCGAAACAGCTGCCTTTATCGACGCCGAGCATGCGCTGGATCCAGAGTACGCCAAGCGGATTGGGGTCGATACCAAGAACCTCCTCATCTCCCAACCCGATACCGGCGAACAGGCTCTGGGCATCGTCGATGCCCTTATCCGCTCCAACGCGGTTGGGATCATTGTCGTCGACTCGGTAGCCGCCCTGACTCCCCGCGCCGAGATCGAAGGCGAAATGGGCGATTCTCACATGGGCCTGCAGGCTCGGCTGATGAGCCAAGCTTTGCGCAAGATTACCGCTACCGCTTCGCACTCCAAGACCACCATCATCTTCATCAACCAGATCCGCATGAAGATCGGGGTCATGTTTGGTAATCCCGAAACTACCACAGGTGGAAATGCCCTCAAATTCTATGCCTCTGTCCGTCTCGACATCCGGCGGGTCGAGACCCTCAAGCAGGGTGACGATCCAATCGGCAACCATGTCCGGGTCAAGGTGGTCAAAAACAAGATCGCTCCCCCATTCCGCCAAGCCGAATTCGACATCATGTTCAACAAAGGTATCGCTCGTTCGGGCGAAGTCCTCGACCTTGCTGTGTCTGACGGTCTTATTAACAAAGCGGGTGCCTGGTACGAACACAATGGCGCCAAGATCGGCCAAGGCCGCGAAGCCGCCAAGCAATTCCTAGAAGCCGACCCCAAACTGATGGCTGACCTAGAAGCCACCATCCGCAAGATCCACAGTGCCATCTAGAATTTCCGCAGGTCCAGAGTTTGAGAATACAAAAGCCCCGACCCGTCGGGGCTTTTAGATTGCCTCTCCGAGCTAGAACAGCGCATATAGAAAAAGCGGCCTCTCGGCCGCTTCCCTTCACTAGGTCACTAGTTTACTAAGATACTATCTTTAAATAACCTTCACCAACATCCCCACCTCGGCCCACTCGTAGAGCAGGGCGGATTCTTCGATCCCAAAACGGATACAGCCATGGGACATTGGCTTACCCAAGTGGATGGCATCTTCGTACACTCGGTTGCCTACATACAGGCGACCATCGTGGATAGTGCCATCGGGATACAGTTTTTTGGCGGTTTTCCAGTACGCCAAACTATGGATCCCATATCCCTCATACCCCTTCCCTTCTTGGATCAAGCCCATCCAGTTGCCCATATACAGACTGTATTTCTTAGAGTAGGCCTCTTTTGCTTGATTGAAAATTCGCCAATTACCAGCCGGCGTAGTATAGCCAATCTTGCCCGAAGAGATCGGCAAAGTAGCGATTACATAACCGTTTTCTATAATATCGGCCTGTTGGCTTTCTCGGTATATCCTTACCTCTTTGGCCTCAAACTCCTGAGCGGTCACTTCGTCCCCTACCTGCATGTTCAGCACCACCAGTTCACCATTGAGTCGACCAGAGCTTGTCACGGCTAGCTGAAAGTGTTCGCGGTACAAGCCAGGCCATTGCGGCGCAGCCAACTCGAAGTTGAAGGCCACTCGCTGCCCTGGTCGGATCGCACCTGCTGGCTGAATCGGGAAGATCAGCTGCTGGTCTTGCCAGCCTTCGCCACTCCAAACGCTAGGGCGACCCAGCTCCCCGGCGGGGTAGCTAGTGGTTAGCGCCAAGATGTCGCTTCCCCAAGTGTAACCGCTGACATTGCGGATCACGATCTCTACCCGCTGGCGCTCGCCCGGTGCAAAATGCAAAAACTCCGGCTTGGCCGTAATTATATAGTCCAAATTCGGGTCGATCGGATCGGCGGACACGCTGCCATACCAAGTAACTGTACCAACACTCAGGCTAAAGCCCATCAGCGCTACCAACCCGATTTTAAATGGTACAAGTTTCTGCCACATAAGCTTCCGATTTCAATAAATTATCGTATTATATCACAAAAAACGGTCGCAGTCAATACGACCGCGCCCCCAGATCACTATCACTCTACCCTACTTAGTATCTATCACCAACACCACCTCACCTTTGGGCGGTTTTTTTGAGAAGTATTCTGCCATCTCGCTCAGCCGTCCTCGGCGCACCTCTTCATGTAGCTTGGTCAGCTCTCTGCCCACTATTGTCCACCTATCCCCCCACAGCTCAGCCAGCTGAGCACAGGTCTTGGCCAGGCGATGTGGCGATTCAAACATTACAATCGGCCACCGACTCTCGGCCAGCTCGAGCAGCATGGTTTGCCGTCCCTTTTTCTTCGGCAAAAATCCCACAAAAGTAAAACCCGGCAGGGGTATGCCCGCTATGCTTGCGAGTGCAGTGAGGGCACTAACTCCCGGGATTGGGCTTACGGGTATGCCAGCCTCCAGCGCCGCCTCTACTAGCCGACCTCCCGGATCCGACACCCCCGGCGTACCGGCATCGCTGACTATTGCCCAGTCGCCGCCCTCCTCTATCTGGCTAACTATCTGCTGGATCTTGGCGTCGGTGGCATGCTCGTTGCACGGGATCACCCGCACCTTGATCTCGTAGTGGTTGAGTAGTTTGCGGGTGTGGGTGGGATCCTCGGCTATGACACCCGTGCATTCGCGGAGGATTCTGATCCCCCGCATAGTCATATCCTCTAGGTTGCCTATCGGCGTGCCAACTACATACAGCATTAGTCCAGTATCCCTTCTAGCTTTTGATACAGCGCTACCCACTCCTCTATGCTCAGGTCTTGGGCGCGCCGGGTTGGCTCGATCCCCACTGCTTCCAGCGCCAGCGTTACTTCGGCGTCTTCCAGGCGCAGCCCCCCGCTCAGCGAGTTGTGTAGCTGCTTGCGCCGCTCTCCAAAGCCCGCCTTTACTACTCGGAAAAAGGCTTTGCGGTTGGCGATCTCATAGGGCGATTTTTTATAGGTTGTAATCCGCAAGATCGCGGAGTCTACTTCCGGTTGTGGCCAAAAAGCCGAGCGCGGTACGATCTGGACTATCTCTGGTAGGCCAAAGACCTGGACCGACACAGCCAATACCGACATCTTGCCCGGCTGGGCCGCTATGCGCTCCGCCACCTCTTTTTGGACCATCACACTTATTAGCTCCGGCCGGCGATCATCGTCTAGAAACAATTTGATGATATGCGAGGTGATGTAGTAAGGCAGGTTCGAGACCATCTTGTAATTGGCCTTGCCCCCTTTGGCCTTTGCCCATTCTCGAAACTTGGTATAGAGATAGTCGCTATCGATCTTCAAGATACTAGCTGGTAATATTTCCAAATTGGTTAGCCCGCTACCCATCGCTTTGAGGATCTCCAGTACATTTTTGTCGGTCTCGATTGCCAGTACTCGGCCAGCCTTGTCCGACAATGGCATGGTCAGCACTCCAAAGCCCGGACCCACTTCCACCACATAGTCGGTCTTGGTTAGCTCAGCCGAATCCACGATTGCCGCTAGAGCATCTTTGTCTATCAAAAAATGTTGACCCAAATTCTTTTGGGCCGAGACATTATAGTAGGTCAACAAACTCTTGATTGTCTTTAAATCAGTGAGGTCTAGCATCTTAATCTATACGATAGTATTTGATCGGTATCTTGCCCGCACCCAATGGGGCTAGTGCGGCAAAGGCCGGAGCGTTCAGATCCAAGCTGATCCCTGTGCTTAAGCTTGGTCCATAGTCGTTCACCGCCACATCTACCGTCTTGCCCGAATTAGTGGCGATTACGCGCAGTCGTGTGCCGCGGGGAAAATCCCGGCTGGCTGTGGTCATCTCGGTACCATGACGATACCATGTTGCCAGTCCAGAATAAGTCTTGTCCGGCTCTTTGTCGATAGCCGGAGCTTCGGGTGTGGGTGCTGGCGTTGGTTTGACGGCGGGCTTCGGTGCCGGTACAGCCACTGGCTCCGGCTCTGCTGGCGGCGCGGTGGCTATGGTTAGATTCTCTGCTACCGTAGCATCCAGGGGCTTGGCGGCTGTGTCCCACACAAAAATTTGCATACCAGCACTCACCGGGGTGGTGGGGTCGGGGTCGATCACCAAGCTCTCGCCCCCACCCAAGTTGGCCACCACCACTCCGCCCACCGTTCGCTCCTCTGTTTCCACACTCAGCGTTTGTTGGTTGTAGACTATCTCCACCCGGAGCGGTTCCCGCTCGGCATTTACCGGCTGGCCACTGACCGCACTCCAGCTAGCCAGCCCTACTATGCCTGTCCCTACTATTACTAATATCTTTCCAATCATTTTAGTTGTAGTTTTGCTAGTTCGGGGATCAGGTTTTTGATCCCTTCTTTTACAAAAGCCACGGTTACTACCTCGCCGCTGCGAGCGATTACAGTCCCCTCCCCAAACTGCTGGTGAACCACTTTTTTGCCGGGCTGAAATTGCTGGGCGGTTGTCGTCTGGCTTGGAGTCCGCACTACGGTGCGTCCGGCGGTATCGGTATGGCGTTCGAGTCGCTCGATCAAATCGTCTGGTATATCAGCCACAAATCGTGAGGCCGGATTGTTTTGGACATTGCCGTACAATAGGCGCTCTCTAGCATAGGTTAAAAATATCTGCTTGCGCGCCCGTGTGATCGCCACATATGCCAGGCGCCGCTCTTCTTCGAGCTCGGCCTGTTCAAATAAGCTCCGACTGTGGGGAAAAACATTTTCTTCCATTCCCACTACAAACACATAGTCAAACTCCAACCCCTTGGCAGTATGAATCGTCATCAGGGTGATCGCTGCGCGATCCTCACCCTGGTTGTCTAGGTCGGCGATCAGGCTCACTTCTTCCAGGAAGGCCGTCAGGGCCTCGGCCGTTGGCAGGGTATCGTACTTTTCCATCACCGATTTCAGCTCTCGGACATTTTCCAGCCTGCCCTCACCCTCTATTCCCTCGGTCTTGAGCCAGTCTGTATAGCCGGTAGCTCGCATGGTGAGATCCAATAGCTGGCTGAGCTTAAGGCGCTCGGCCGCGGCACCGATCTCTTTTACGATCTTGGCAAACTCAGTCACCCCCGCTTGGGGTTGAGGTAGATGCAAGATGTACTCCAGCAGGCTTATCCCCGCCTCGCGGGCTTGGGCATGAAGTTGCTCCAGACCCTTGGGTCCGATCCCGCGAGCCGGAACATTTATGATCCGCTCTACCGCAATGTCGTTGTTTGGGTTCTGCAATAGAGTAAGCCAGGCCACCATGTCGCGCACTTCTCGGCGGTCGTAGAATTTGACTCCCCCCACCACCCGATACGGCATATCATGGCGCAAGCAGATTTCTTCTAGGTTGCGGGACTGGGCGTTGGTTCGGTACAGCACCACGATCTCGTCGAGATTGGCCCCCTGGCCGCGCAGCTCTTCTACTTTGCGGATTACAAACTCACCCTCGTCCCGATCATTCAGCGCCTCGTAAGCCACTATCAGCTCGCCATCGGCCTGGGCTGTCCACAGGCGTTTGTCGCTCCGGTGTCGGTTCGAGGCGATCACTGCGTGGGCCGCATCCAAGATCACTTGGGTCGAGCGGTAATTTTGCTCGAGCTTAATCACTACCGCCTCGGGGTAGTCTTTGGAGAAGTTCAAAATATTTTCATAGTTGGCACCCCGCCACGAGTAGATCGACTGCCAATCGTCCCCCACTACAAACAGATTGCGATGCGCGGCCACGAGCTGGTTGGCTAGGGTGTATTGAGCGGTGTTGGTATCTTGGTACTCATCTATCAGCACATAGCGAAACTTATTTTGGTATTTGGCCAGCACGGTGGGGTGCTCGGTAAAGAGCCTCACCGTCAGCATGATCAAATCATCAAAGTCGGTCGCGTTATTCTCTTGCAGGCGTTGTTGGTATATGGGGTAGATCTTGGCCACCGCTTCCTGCAAGCTGCCACTAGCCAGGCCGGCATATTCGCTGGGGCCAATCAGCTCATTCTTGGCCGAGGAGATCAGATTCTTTACGGCCTCGGGGTAGATCCGTTTAGTGTCTATCCCCATCTCGGTCATAATTTTTTTGATCAAGCTCAGGCTATCGTTGGCATCTAGGATGCTAAAGCTGCTACCGTATCCCAAATGCCCCGCTTCACGCCGGAGCAGCTTTGCGCAGAAAGCATGGAAGGTGCTGACATTCAAAATCTTTTCATTCGCACCTTTTACCAGCTTCATCACCCGATCTTTCATCTCGCGAGCCGCCTTGTTCGTAAAGGTAATCGCCAAGATGCTATTGAGCGGCACCCCCTTCTCTAAATAGAGGTAAGCCATTCTGTGGGTTAGGGCTTTGGTTTTGCCTGAGCCCGCACCAGCTAAAATCAAAGCCGGCCCATCCTGATGGCTGGCCGCCTTGATCTGTTCTGGATTGAGTGTAGCGAGTAGATCTGACACGATCTCTATTATATATGTATCTGCGCCCAGATACCCGGTTTGGTATACTATCCCTATGTCTGGTCATTCAAAGTGGTCTACAATCAAGCACAAAAAAGCAGCGACCGATGCGAAAAAGGGCGCAGCTTTTACTAAAATCGCTCGCCTGATCGAAGTGGCTGCCAAGGGTGGCCCCGATCCCGATATGAACTTTCGGCTCAAGCTGGCCGTCCAGAAGGCTCGCGAAGCAAACATGCCCGCCGCCAATGTCGACAAAGCCATTCGCAAAGGGGCCGGGCTCGACTCCGACAAAAGCAGCATCGAAGAAATTACCTACGAAGGTATCGGTCCTGGAAATGTCGCGATCATGGTCGAGGCTCTGACCGACAATCGTAATCGCACCGTCTCGGATCTGCGTACGATGTTTACCAAGGCCGGGGGTGCGCTGGGCAATACTGGCTCAGTCGCCTGGCAGTTTCAGCAGCGCGGGATCCTGACGGTTACCAAGGCCACTGACCCCGAAGAACAAGAGCTTGCCTTTATCGACGCAGGTGCAACCGCTGTCCAGGATGCCGAGGATGCTTTCGAGGTCCATACCGCTCCCGCCGACCTCAACCAAGTCAAGCAAGCTCTGGTTAGTCTAGGTATGGAGGTGGTCGACGCCAAGCTCGCGATGGTGCCGACGACATTGACTACCATTACCGATGCTGTTCTCGCCAAGAGGATCATCGCGCTGATCGAAAATCTCGAAGACCATGACGATGTCGACCAGGTTTTTTCCAATCTCGAAATATCCGACGCCATCGTCCAGGAGCTATCATGAGTCAGTCCCTAACTATCCTTGGTCTCGACCCCGGCACCGCCACTACTGGCTATGGTGTTATTCGCCTAGTTGGAAACCAGCTACAGCATATTGCGCATGGCTGTATTATTACCTCTCCCAAACTCGAGCTACCCGCCCGCCTTCATCAGATCGCCCAAGAGCTCCGCGTAATTTTGGGCGAGCACCAGCTCGATGCCGTGGGAATCGAGGATCTGTATTTTTATAACAATGTCACCACCGCCATCGCCGTTGCCCAGGCGCGTGGGGTGATGCTCCAGGTCTGTGCCGAAGCCGGTTTGCCGATTCGGCACTATACTCCCCTGCAGGTCAAGCAAGCGGTCACTGGTCACGGTCAGGCAGACAAGAAGCAGATCCAAAAGATGCTCCAGATGATTCTCGGGCTTAGCTCCGCCCCCTCCCCCGACGATGCCGCCGATGCCCTAGCTATCGCCATTACTTGCGCACATTCGCATAATTTGGAGACAATCAAATCATGATCGGATCTATCACCGGACAAGTCAGCGCTCAGGGCCTCGATTGGCTCATAGTCGAAACCACCAGCGGGGTTGGGTATTTGGTATCTACACCGATCGCCACCGCTAGCCAGCACCCAGTGGGAGCTACCGTTCGGCTACTTACTCATTTGGTAGTGCGCGAAGACCAGCTGACGCTCTATGGTTTTCAATCAGCGGCCGAGCTGGAGTTCTTCAATCAGTTAGTTGGCGTCTCCGGCGTAGGGCCAAGGTTGGGATTGTCTGTATTGAGTGCTGGCAATGTCGAGAGCTTGCAGGTGGCGATTGCTCAAAATGATATTGCGGTACTTACGACTATTAGCGGCATCGGTCGCAAGACCGCTGAGCGGATAGTGGTGGAGCTCAAAAATCAGCTTGCGGACAAAACCAATATTGTTACTCCGCACGCCACACAAGATCTGCTAGTGGCGCTGGGTCAATTGGGCTATAATACTCATGAGATTCGGGATGTGGTCTTGCAGATTCCTGCCCACATTACCAATACCGAGGAGCAGGTTCGCCACGCTCTTCAATTGCTAGCCAACAAGTAACATATTCATTTTTAGGGGGTTTATGAAAAAAGACACCATGACTTCTCACCACTCCAATGTTTGCAGCTGTTGGAGCACACACGATTTGCTCAACCAGCTCACACTCATTTTGGTTGGTGTAGTTTTACTGATGGTCAACACCGGCTACCTCGATCGCGAGATCATTGCCTATTGGCCACTCTTGTTAGTTGTCTGGGGGTTGCGCGAAGTTTTGTCACATCGCTAACGCCAAGATACTCATGCCGAAGAGTCATCGTTATCTGACAATCGGACTTATTGCGGCTGCCGTTCTCGCGGTAGCCGCTTATCTTTTGCTATTTGCCCCGGCCAATTATCGGGGCGATCAATACGAGTTTACCGTTCAGCCCGGCGATTCTATCGCAAGCGCACTCGACCGATTGGTCGCCGAAGATTTTCTTCGCTCCGCGCTAGGTGGGCGGATTGCCATGCGGTTTAGTGGCGTCTCCCTTCTGCAGCCCGGAGCCTATAATGTTTCTCCACGGATGAACGCCTGGGAGATCGCTGGTGTTTTTGCCCAGGGGCAAACCGCCGATCGA
>CAYWVE010000018.1:0-6328 GCA_964461775.1 uncultured Candidatus Saccharibacteria bacterium
CCAGCGGCGATCATCAGTGCGCGCTTGGAGTGCTCTTGGCCCACGATCTGACTCATATCGATAGCTATCGGCTGATTTTCGGGCTTGATGATTACCGGCTCCTGGGTGGGGAGTGGCTTCTCGTCATTAATATGCCATACCACATCTCGCAGATTAAGCGCAGGGCGGATGCTAATTCCGCCGATCAAGGCCGCTTCGATCGCGTTTTCTTGAGGTAATACCATCTGGTCAAACCCCTGATGCGCTGCAAAATCAGCCATCGCGATCACCCCGGCTACGGGGCGCAAGCTACCATCGAGTGCTAGCTCTCCCACCCACAAACTCTGCGCAGATACAGGCTTGATCTGTTTGGTAGCTACCAATATGCCAATGGCGATCGGCAGATCATAAGCAGCTCCAATCTTCTTTACATCGGCCGGGGCCAGGTTGACCGTTATATGTCGGTTAGGCATTTGGAATCCGCTATTTTTAATAGCCGAACGCACTCGTTCCTTCGCCTCCTCCACTGCTTTATCTGGCAGCCCCACGATCTTGAAAGTCGGCAGACCATTACTAATGTCTACCTCCACCTCTACTGGTGTCGCTGCTAGCCCCCAGATGGCCCCACTTTTGATCTTTGCTAGCGTTGATACCCCCATAAGCAGACACTAAATCTAGTAACAGGCTCCTTGATAACTGTCATTCCCGCGAACGCGGGAATCTTATTGCAATATCGATTCGTATAAATGAATCCATTCAGGATTAGTTTGTTCGATCAGATCGATCTTCCACTTGCGATACCATTTCTTAATCTGTTTTTCACGAGTTATCGCTGCCTCTATCTCGCCAGCGGATTCAAAATAGACCAACCTATCCACATTGTACTTTTTCGTAAAACCATCGACCAGCTTATTTTTGTGTTCGTACACTCTCTTTGGCAAATCACCAGTTACTCCAATATACAATACGCCATGAGGCTTGTTGGTTAGGATGTATACATAATACATGTCTATATGTAATCAGATTCCCGCGTCCGCGGGAATGACAATCGGGGAGGCGCTTACCGTGGAATCTTATTTTATTTCTGTGCCGAGAATTTTATTCAACCTATCGATCAGATTTTCGTCTGCCAATAGCTCTGGCTGCCAACCGGCTTTTACAGGGATTACTTCATAGCTCAAACCTGCTTGTCTATCCAGGGTTAGTTTGGTCAGGAAGCTATGTTGGGTCTCGAAAGAAAAGGGCTGCCAGAAAGCAAAATTCCCAAGAGAGTAAAAGATTGGCTTGCCGTTATAAATCTCGATCGGCCTAGCCACATGTGGGTGATGCCCTATTACCACATCGGCTCCGGCATCGATTAGGCCCCGCATTAGATCCACGGTTTCTTTTTCTGGAGTAGTCTGATACTCATTGCCGGTATGCACCGACACTAGCACCCAGTCTACCTCATCTACCAGCGATGTGATGGCATCGTCCATGGACTCCTGGTTGTAAAACGCTACTTGCTCGGCAGCACCCGACCGCTCGTAGCCGTTGAGCAGTGTGGTAGTGGCTAGCCAGCCGATCTTGTGCCCGCCTACCTCCATGATGTTGGGCGACCATCTATTATCGGTATCGCGACTAGCTCCCACAAAGGCTACACCGGCTGAGTCTAGGTGGTCGAGCGTTTCAAGCAAACGATCTCGACCATAGTCCCACATATGATTATTGGCTACGGATACAATGTCGATACCGGCGTTGGCCAAGCTCCGCGCTCCCTCAGGGGGCCCGGCAAATCTAAACTCATTGGTTGGTGATTGGGTTTCGCCACCCAGATCCGCCAGCTGACTTTCTAAGTTTACAAATGTTATATCAGCCTCTTGCAGAGTTTCGGAGATCTTGGTGAAAGGATAGTCTACATCGCCAGCCAGAATTTTTTGGCCGATCTGACGCCCCATGTTTACATCGCCACCTACGAGTACGGTGATCGGCCGATCGACAGTAATTGCGTCGGATACCACATCTAGCGGCGAGCGGCCGGTGGTCTGATACTGATTCCACAGTGCTCCGCCGATCAGCCCGAAGGCAAGAAAAATGAAGATCTTTAGCTGCATCTAAATCTTGGCCAGAACTGGTATGCCCAAGATCTTCATCGTCTCTTCCAGTCGAATCAAGTATTGGCGGATCAGATTAGCTCGAAATTGCTGCTGGGTGGGTGTCTCGGCTTTGATCACCGGGCTGGTCTCGTAAAACTTAGCAAACCGATTTGCCAACTCAAATCCGTAATCGGCCATCAGCGAAGGATCTAGCTCGACCGCGGCTCGTTCCAGCCAGTGAGAAAATTCGGCCAACTGTAGCAGCAGATTTTTTTCGGCCGAGTTGACTTGCTCTACGGCAGGAGCACCAGCGCTGATGTCAGTGAGTTTATTCAGAATATTATTGGCTCGCGCATAGGCGTATTGCAGGTACACACCCGTATTTCCGTCGGCCCTTAGTGCCTCATCAAAGTCAAACACTACCTCCCGCTGAGGGCGAGATTTGAGCATATAGTACCGCAGGGAACCAATCGCAATCTGGCGGCTAGTTTCGGGGTCGGTTTCGTACTTTTCTTCCTGATTTTGAGTCGCTGTCCGCAGCAGCTCGTCGGCCATCACCCCTACGCCAGCGCGACCAGACATGGTGTGTGATTTTTTATCTTCAGTTTCAAGTGGCTCCTGATACCCCAAGTGCTTGAGCGCTTCGGACGAAAGCTTAACCACTCCATATCCCAAATGACGATAATTCTGAGCTATTTGCTCGTGTCCTAGCTCGGCCATGACATGGCGGATGACTGCCTGCGGGTAGCTCTGGCGTTCGTCAATTACATTGATATGCTCATCGATTGGGGTTAGACGCGACTCATAGCCGGGTAGGGTTGGCCCCAGGCCAAATTTCCACAAAGCATACGCCAAGTCTTTGCCTGTATAGGTGACCAGGCCGTTGCTCCGGACCAAGATCTTGTCTTCGCGTTCGCTATCGCCAAATGCAACCACCCAAGCTCCGGCATGAGCACCCTCGGTTGGCTGGTGGATTAGGTTTTTGGCTTGTAGCTCGGCAAACAGTTTGTCCCACAGCTCACCCTCCACAATATCGTGCTCATAGACTAGCAAGTCGTAACTAATCCCAAATCGTTCAAAAGTTTTTAGCTGGCTGGCTACAATTCGCTCCACAATCTGTTTGGCGGTCTGATTTTCACCCTTTTCCATCTCGTGGAGGACTGCCTCTCGGCGTTCTACTAGCTCTGGCTTGGTGGTGTAGAGCTGATTAACCTTAGCGTAGATCTGCCAAAACCACACATCTACCGGGGTACCTTCCGGAGCATCGCCAAAGGTTTCGAAGGCCACTACACTATCAGCCACTTGCACTCCCAGGTCGTCGATATAATTTTGCACCTCCACAGTATGACCCAAGTAGCGCATCAGGCGGGCGAGGGTATCGCCCAGGCAAGCATTACGAAGATGGCCAATATGAGCCGCCTTGTTGGGGTTGACCGAAGTATGCTCGATCGAGATCCGCATTGGCTTGGCGGTTGTCATCTCTATTGGCTTTAGTAGCTCTGCTGACAACGCATTGTGGTCGAGGCGAAAGTTTACAAACCCCGGTGGAGAGACGGTGATCTCGGCTACCATGGCTGGTAGCTGTAGTCCGTCCGCTAGTTGCTGGGCGATCTCCAGCGGGTTGATTCCTATCTGCTTGCCAATCGCCAAGGCTACCGGGCTGCTATAATCCCCAAACTCAGGCTTGGGCGAATGATTGATATCCACTGCCACGCCGACTAGCTCGGGCCAGAGCCGGCTCACTACTTGGGTTACGGCTTTTTGTAATTCGGAGATAGGGTGGATCATCGCACTGCCTCTAGGATTGCATCTAGTCCCACCAAACGACTAGTAGATTCGGAGCGGAGCTTGAGCTCGGCACTATTTTCGGCCAAGGTCTTGGCACTCACGGTTAGGCGATATGGGAAGCCCAGCAAATCGGCATCGGCAAACTTTTCTCCAGCCGAAGCAGGTCGATCATCGTAAAAAACTTCAACTCCGGCATTGGTTAGATCTTGATAGAGTTGATCGGCCGCTGATACAACATTGTCTTCCTCACCTAGGCGTACCAGGTGGACAAGGTATGGTGCCACACTAGCTGGCCAGATCATTCCTTTCTCGTCATGGCTGGCTTCTACGATGGCTGCCACCAAGCGATCCACGCCGATACCGTAGCACCCCATGACTACTGGTTGTTGCTTGTTGTTTTCATCCAGATATAGCAGTTTTTGCGAAGCAGAATATTTGGTGCCGAGTTTGAATATGTTGCCCACTTCGATGCCTCGCAGCACTTGTTCAACCTTTATTTCACCCGAACCGGCTCGCACCTGCTCCTCGGTCATGTCTTTCGAAACATCTTCACCGTAAACCACCTCAGCGTTTAAATATTTGTCCGATCCATCAGGATTGGTGGTCTTGATAATCTTATCCTCGCCACTCTCGGCAATCATCATAAACTCATGAGCTCCCGATCCACCCATGGCACCAGTTAATGATTCGATAATCACAATCTCTACTCCTATGCGAGCAAAGATTTTTTTGTATGCTTCGATAAACTTGTTGTAACTAAGATCCAGTCCCTCCTCATCGCGATCGAAAGAGTAGGCGTCTTGCATCATGAATTCGCGTAAACGGATCAAGCCGCCCCGCGCTCTTGCCTCGTCCCGCACTTTAATTTGAATTTGCCCTGCTAGTTTAGGGAGATCCTTATAGGAAGTGATGATTCTTTTTGCGGCATCGGTTACCAGCTCCTCTCCGGTAAGAGCCAAGACAAAATCTTCTTCGGATTTATTTTGAATTTTCCAGAGCGGTTCAATATTCGCATAAAACCGGCCAGACTCTTTCCAGGGGCGAGCAGATTGAACAACTGGCATTCTGATATCATTCACCCCAATGGCTCTTAATTCTTCTTTGATAATCTCAGTAATCTTTTCTGTCACCCGATATCCAAAGGGAAGCATAGTATAGCTCCCAGCACTAACAGGAGTGGCAAATCCTCCGCGCAACAAATACTGGTGGCTGACCAGCTCAGCCTCCTTAGGAGTTTCTTTAGTAGTTCTTAAAAATGATTGTGAGTAACGCATAGACCCATTCTATCTGATTTTTGGCCTTTGGGGCAATAAAAAACCGCCTCAGCGCAAGCACTTTCGGCGGATTTGAGATCAAAGAGCATCAACTGGAGCTGATCGTTGGTGAATGTCGCGGAGTCTGGCCTCCAGCTCGCGGATCGTCTCTTGCAGATCCGTGACGGTTCGGTCCAGCTGGGAGTTGGCCTCGACCAACTCTGCATTTGCTCGTCGGAGCTCCTCAACTTCCGAAGAAGTATGGACAATTGAGGTCAGTCTTCCCAAGGTCTCAGGTTTTACACCCAGAACCTGAAGCGCACTCAGGATCTCTTCCCGATCGTGCTCCGACTCCGTCAACTCACCGTCAGCGGGGTTGTCAGGAAGATCGAGAGGCTTGGGGGATTCCTCCGGCGTCTTGTTAAGCTCCTGCTTGCGTCGGTGTATCGCATTCGCCATCGATCCCAAAGTAGTTGTGTAGCCTTCCGCGTGGGCTAGCTCCAGCAAGTCGGCAGCGATGGTCGCCACACTCTTGGTTCGTAGGTCACCCGTACCGGCGTGATTTTCCACGAAGTTCTTCAGCATGCCTCGCCCAAAGGGGAGCAGCACGGCAGAACCCTTGGGGTTCTCTGGCTTTGGGGTAGGGTTGGGGTCCTTGGACATCTCAGCGCTCCCGGTCTGGGGTGGCACAGCCTGGTGGTTCGCGCTCATGATTTCTCCCGCCTTTGTAGCAGCCAGGGTTAATACAGCTCGGACAAAACCGTGATCGTTTAGGCATAGCTCTACGACCTCTCTCCCATAGCGCTCATGGACTAGATCAGTAAGAGCATGATCGACCAGATGTCCTGTAAAAACAAAGTCAACCTCTGGTTGATTTTTTTTGAATCGACCAGCCGTCATAGTCCTGAGACAGCGTCGCAGCTCTTTGGGCAGGGTTTGGGTGAGTTGGGTGTTCGTCCTGGTGTTAAAACCAACCGCCAGAATTCTCGCCTTGCCTTTCGTGACCAAAATTTGAGCTACTTTTTCCGCTACACGAGTTATTCTCTCCTGCTTTTGTTCGGCAGTTACTGCCATACCGTCGTACCTTCCTTTGCTTGATTTTAAGGTATCAGCAGCTTACCATAACGAATCAAAAAAGCAAGCCCAGAGAGGCTTTTTGACTTTAGGGTGCTAAATGCATCTGTCGGAGTGAGATTCCTGCCGAGGTGATAATCTTTGGTCGGGGCGACACGA
>CAYWVE010000019.1:0-6967 GCA_964461775.1 uncultured Candidatus Saccharibacteria bacterium
GTCAGCGTTGGTGCCGATGGTAACTGTATCGCAAGTGGCATCATTACAGACCGCTACGCTGCTACCGGTGACGGTAGTGGTACTATCGGTGTCGCCTAAGGTGAGGGCACCTGTACCACCCGCCACAAGAGTGAGGGCGGCGTTGGCATCGTTGTCTTCGCTGGTAAGGGTGACAGTGCCGGCATTGGCACGAGCAAAAGCAATAGTTCCGTTAATTACGCCAATCTCAATGCGATTGGACTGAGCGCCGCCCAAGAACCCACCGAACAGATCGAGGTTGGTAAATTGAGGGCTATCGAGTGTACCAAGGACTAGGTTGTCCCGAGCAGTACCGGCATCGTTGAGGTCGGAAAGGTCGTTGGCGATTTGCAGATAAGTACCGTCTAGAGTGCCATCGAAGTTGGCATCGGTCAGGACTGTGCCAGAAGTGCCAGAGAAAGTGTAGGTAGCGTTGGCAGCTAAGTCGCCCACATCGAGGGTGCCGTAAAATGTGCCTCCAGCAGATTCTAGTATTTGGAGTTGGGCATCGGCATTGTTGAAAACAATATCAAACGCACCGGTTTGATCCCAGTCTGCGGTCAAAGCGCCCAGAGCCAAAGTGAGAGCTGCGCCTTCGGAACCACCATCACCCCCAGAAATCCCACTGCCGTTGGTAATGCTGGCGACATAGTTGCCAGCGGTGTCGGTGGTAAGTACCACAGAATCATCTAAAATTTCAGTACCAGAGATCGAGCCTGCAGGCAGTACCACCTCGGCATCGCCAGTGCCATCGGTAGTAAGGGTAATAGCAGTAACGCTACCGGAGCCAATGGTGATTGAGGTAGCGTTGGTGTTACCGATGGCCAGTGCACCTGCTCCTGCGGTATCGATGCCTTGGCCAGCGGGCACAGTGATTCCTGCGGTATCGAGGGTGAGGCTATTGGCATTCAGGGTGTCTTGCACATCTACCGTGCCTCCGGCGTTGATTACCAAAGTAGCACCATCGGCAGTGATGGAGTCGCCATTGACGGCCAGAGTGCCGTCGAGCGAAGCGTTGCCAGTGGCATCGACCGACCAGTTGCCGGCATCGATAACCACCAGATCATCGAAATTATTGGTTTGGCCAAAGGTAATGGTGCGGGATGCTGCGTCGTTGCCCGCAAAGGTGAGGCTAGCAGCTAGGGATGATGTGACCACTTCGTTGGTAAGAGTACCGTTGGCCGAGGTAACCAAATATGTAGCATCGTCTGGGGCTCCTCCTCCACCACCGCCTCCACCGGCCGCCACCCAAGCACCGCCAGTATAAACATACAGAGTACTATCGCCCGTGTTGAAATAAATGCGCCCTTCCCGCAAGGCCGAAGTGCTGCTAGCGGTGGGATCGACGGCGGCTGTCTCGATACCACCAGCCCGCAAGGCATAGGCCGTGGCGTTGATCTTGGTGCGGGGGGTCATCTCGCCATCGCCATCGACCTCGGTGGAGATGTAGTAGGTTTCGTCGAAGTCGAGATCGAGCGGATTGCCAACTGGGTCGACGCTACCGATGAGCATAGTAAAGAATCCGTCGGTAACGGTGATATTGGTGTGCGCTTCGGTGTATTCCAAATTTCCGCCTGCTAGTGCGTCGTAAATTCGGATGGTGAAATCGTAACTACCGGTTAGCGCGGTACCGGTATCGCTCTTGAGCCGACCCTGGTAGCCCATAGTCAACGGGACATCGGCGGCATAGGCGGGGGTAGCGACAGCAAGATACCACAACCAGCTAGAAGCAAAAACAAACCCAAGGATCAACCCCCCGATCAGTCTTCTGCGTGCATCTAGCCTGGATTTAAGTGTGTCTAGCTTCACTAGTGTTTGGATAATATCTCACAAAGGTAAGTATATTATAAACAATGTAGTGAGAAAAAACCACCTACTGCCCCGAGAAGTTCGAGCTGTGATTTTTTCGCTCTTTGCGCTTACGATTACGCCACAAAAGCCACAACAAAATCAAGATCAAAACCGCCCACGGCAAAAGTGCGCAAACTAGCGGGTAATCGCAGCAAAATCCAAAGTAGAACGGCAGCCCTGCCAGCGAGCAAGTAGCCTTGGATTTGGCGATCTCGCGAATGGTGCCATCTTCGTTGAGGATAAAGCGGATCCAGCCATCGCGGAAGTTGCCGGCTTTGTCAAAAGCCCGAATGGTTACCAGATTTTCGCCTATCACCAACCCTTCGAGGATCAATGGGCTGGTAGAGATAGCAAATGGCTGATTGTTGATCTGGACTTCGTAGCGATCGATGCCGGAAACTTCGTCGATGGTTGCAAAGCGCAGGATCAACGCGTTGTCTTCATCCACCTCCAAGTACGGCTCGAATGGCCGAGGGTTACTGGTGTCGGTGCGGATGAGGTACTGAAAAATTTGAGTGGAGGATCCATCGGGAAGCTGGCCTTTGAGGTGAAAGTAATTGATACCTTCCGCCAGGCGAGTAAAGCGTTTTTCGGTAGTAGTCGATGATAATTCACGAGCTGGGTCGGTATCGGGGGAAGGGCTAAAGTCCCAGAAATAACGCTCGATGTCGATGGTGGGGCGCCAGGTGATTGTAGCCTCAGAGAAGTTGTACCACTGCTCCTGATTTGGGTGAGTCGGGCTGGTGATGACAATTTGATCTTCGACGACCGGCCCACCGGGTGTGGGGGTGACCCCACCGATAATGATGGTGGAAGAGCCGAGGGCGCCAAGGTTGATCTTTTCTTGACCATTGCTAATAAGTCGACTACCTCCACCCAGCTGCACGGTGGCTGTGCCGGGACCGAGCGCGGTAAAAGAAACAGTCCCAAGCGTTGCAGTGTTATTGATTGTGGCACCCGTGCTAAATCCACCCCACGAAATTACACCATTGGTGTTGTCGATTGTGTTTCCGGGTGATGTGCTGGGCAGAGCACTACTAAGTGCAAAATTATTGGCACGCAATAAATTGGCGGGGAATTGAATCTGCGCACGAGCAGTGTCGATATTTTCACCGTTGGCCGCTATTTGCAGGGTGAGCGAAAAAGATTGCCCTACCGCGACATTTCTCGTAGCGGGTCCAATGCTCAGCATGGCATTGCCGGCTGCAAGCGCTGGAGCAGTATTTGCGAATGTAAATCCTACTACAAAAATAAATGCACTGAGTACAAAGGAAAGTCGGTGATAAATATTTTTATTCAAAACAAGATTGATTATATCGATGTAATTTTAACCCAACACAATTGCATGCAAAAAATATTGTAAATAGTTTACGAACCGTCCGACCATGCGCTGGCCAGCAAGCTCAAATCGTAGTCATCGGTAATGCCGTCGCGATTTAGATCGGTAGCACAGTCATTGCGAGCGTTCCATTTGCGAGCAAGTAGCGAAAGGTCGTAATCGTTGGTGACACCGTCGCCGTTGATGTCCCCCATTCGGCGCAGCTCTAGATTCAGATTGATCACCGCCGTGTTGCGATTTTGGGCATTGCGGCCAAAGATATCAATGGTGGTACTGGGTGCAGTCAGCCACACGACTTTTTGCCAGGTGTAGGGGGTGGGAAAAGAGACTCCAGCCAGGCTACCCTGGACGAATACATAGATGATCTCGGGGGTTTTGGTACCGGTGAGATTGATCAGATTGCCGTAGGCAATATTGCAGCTGGCTTGATCGACTGTGAGTCCGGGCAAGGGTAGATACCCGGTACTACCCCCCGGTTCTTCAGGGGTGGGGGTAGCGGCGGACCCGGGATTGGTAGGTGCGCCTACTTCGGAATCGAAGCTAGTGCTCCCGGTACTACCAACAATGGGCTCGATGCTACCGTCGATCACAAATGCACCAGAACTCTGTTGAAAAGTAGTGGGGCCAACCTGATCATCATTTAGTTGAAAGTTGGCACTGCTACCCTGAGCCAATGCAAAATCGACCATGCCAAATAAAATGGTCGCTAATAAAAATAACTGGATGCGAAAAACTGTGATTTTTGGCACGGCAAAAGGATGTGTGTAGCTTTGTTTATTTTACCACAGCACGATCTGGGATACTGCGTGGTCCCACCTGGCAAATTTATTCAATTGCCAGCAAGCGGCAAGACAGGCCTTGATCGTGATGGCTAGAGATCGGAGCTCCCCAGATAAATTGTGCGAGAAGCTTTACCCAGTGCGGATGTGCGTGAAAGTAATAATTTGGATAGGTTTATATGTAAATTTGCTTGACTAGGAGCGATTTATTTGATATAATGAGAATATCAACCTATTGTGAGGTGCAGCTTGAAAGAAAAAGACTTTAAGGGTTCAGCGATCCGCAAGAGCGAGAGAGCCAAGGCTGGCAAGCGCAAACAGCAGCGACCGGGTCAGGAAGCCCCGTTCCTCAAAAAGCCCAAAAACCAGCGGCCGGAACGCCCTGCCCTGGCGGTGCTATGTGTAGAAGCGGTGACAAATCACCTCTTTAATGACCCGATGCTGGCGTTCGAGCTGGAAACGGGCGATGCCAGACGAGTGAACGACAATACGCAGATCGCGTACCGGCTGCACGAGAAGTGCGTGCAAGGCTTCGAGCAGTTTGTGATCAGCCCCAGACATGCGGACCGAGTGCTGGGGGTGCAGGCAGTACTGATGAACCGCAGCGTGGGCAATGGACTCTTTTACAGAGTGACCAACCTGGGGATGGCACCGGCCGAAGAGCACGCGGTCAGCCCTGAGATGCGACAGCTGCTGACCAGGCAGTACCGGATCTCTAATCCGGAGTCTGTGCGCTCACTGGTGTGCCTGACCCCGGACAGCAACAAGATGGTGATCGAGGTGGATGTCCGCAACAATCAGCTGCGAGCATGCGAACTGGAACTGGGGTATTACCCAGCATACGGCACCGTGCGGCTCAAGACCCACAGATCATCTATGCACCTTGCTCTGACAGAGAGCGAGACGGAGGAGTTGATCGCCAAGCTGATCAGTCCTTAGACAAGCAAGCCTACGACTACCCGCCTGCGCAAGCAGGCGGTTTTTTAATACTATTTTATAGCTGCAATCAAAGTAGTGTAGCAAAATGGCCTCGTGCAATATGCTCAGTGCATGACATTTCCTTTACGGAAACAGGCCAGAGCGATACGATGAGTACATGGAAGACTTTGCGAAGATGGATGTGTTTTTCTTTATTACCACCGCTGCAGTCGTGGCGATCGCGATTGGCGTGCTGGTATTGGTAATACATTTGATTCGCTTGGTAAGCGAAACGAGAGAGATTGTGAAGCTAACCAAACGCGACTTGGTATCGCTAAGCGTACAGCTGACGGACTTGGTCACTACTCACGGCAAGGGTGTAGTGGCGGCCGGGTTGGTGGCCGAAGGCATGATGGGGCTGTTTACCAATCTCAAAAAAGGTGGTGGGCAAAGAGGCCAAAGCAGCTCTGGAGGCGCAAAAACGACACAGAGAAAAAGGAGCTAGGCAGAGAGCATGATAAAATGTGATGGTAACCAAGCTGGATCCTGAGGATCGGGCTTTTTTAATTATTCCAGTACAACAGCATGCGGATACTAGACGAACACTTTGCAGAACTACGCCAAAAGTTAGCTACGGCTAGCGGTGATCCCGCTGCAACTACACTAGCCCTAGAAGAGCACGAGAAGTGGGTACGAGCTACTTTTCAAACATCGCTAGACATTGAGCATGTTAGTCGCTTACTCACCGATCGGTTGGTGGGAGCGGTGGAAAATGCCGTGCTCCGCGCATTTCCAATTGTCGGACGCGGCAACAAAAATGCGATCGATCTCCAAGCTTGCGATGCGATTCGTGGTGCCTGCCTTCGCGATGGGATAAACGCGACGGTGATCAACGGCGAGGGGTTGAAAGACAATGCCCCCACGATCAAGGCTGGTGAGCAGCTGGGGATACCAGATGCACCATGTCTATATACCCTTGCACTGGCGATCGACCCAATAGATGGCACACGCAATGCGGCTAGTGGCAAACCCAATGCCGGGAGTTACATTGGGGGCGTACTAGCCTTGGGGCAGGTTGACCCGTATTCTTTGATGTCATCTAGGATTGTGACCGATCGCTGTTTTAAGCTGGTAATTGGCCCGCATGCAGCCTGGCCCGACCCAATTGAGCCGGCAGCTCCCCTAGCCGAAATTTTGGCCAAAATGGCCTGGAATCGGGATGTAGGGGTGGCAGATCTGCGAGTAGTAGTGCTAAATCGTGAGTACAATGGGGAGACGATCGCCGAGATTCGTGAGGCGGGCTGCGAGCCGACCCTGATAGATGACGGAGATATTGCCCCGGTAGTAGCCACTTGCCTATCCAACGAATCGGTCGATGCATACATGGGGATTGGGGGTACACCCGAGCTACTGATAGCGGCACCAGCCGTGCGAACCATGGGCGGAGTGTTGTGGGCAAGGCAATATGCCAAGACCACCGAGGAAACAGAGCGCGAAGGCTATGACCCCCATACGCTGTATTCACTGGATGATCTAGTGAAGAATGGCGATACCATCACTATATTTGTAGGCGCGGGTCTGACAGACTCTTTGTTGGTCAAGGGCATAGTGCAGACCCCTGATAGCATGATTACCGAGAGTGTATCGATCCGAAGCAAATCTCGCACCTTGCGACTGCATCGAGCGATACATAACTTGGACAAAAAGCGCATATATAGTGCGCTCCACGATCGAGAAGTGAAGATTTTTGAGCAGTAGCAAGCAGCGCACAAATAGGTACGATAACTCACCACAAGATATGATTGACTGCGGTTGCTAACGCAGATGCTGGTCGAAGAATTGTAACGACCGCTGCATAAATGTGCTCCAGGAGGTAGTAAACTCGTGAGGCTGACCTTCGTAGACATGCAGCACAAAACTACGGTCGGCAGCTTGCAAAGCCTCGGCAAACTGCTCGGACCATGCCAGATCCGTATCGGTATCGGCGGTGCCATGATGAATCATAATTGGTGCGGCAATAGTAGACACAAAGTTGATGGGAGATAGGTCGTCCCAAAATTGG
>CAYWVE010000020.1:0-14083 GCA_964461775.1 uncultured Candidatus Saccharibacteria bacterium
GCGAACCACTCCGCCGTAGCTTTGCTCGTCCGTATGCGTGAAGTGCTGCACAGTAACCGTTCGAAGCGGATACTTGATTAGGATGGCAATGGGTCTCGGAGGCTCCTCCATGCTTAGCTGGGTAGCCGCCCAACTCTATAGCATTCCCGTTGGCTTCGGCTCCATTGGGTGCGGCCTATGGAGGTCCTAGAGCATAAGGGTAAATATCTGGCTTAACCACTCATGAAGATCTCTAGAGTTATCCATCTGTAGTGGATGTGCTACCGCTCTACAGATGGTGCCGTCTTTCCGCCTGTCTCGCGACAGCAAAAGGAGGAATACCGCTGATCTTGATAACAGAATAGTAAAGGTGCTTCGCTAAGTTAGCATGAGTGGTCATGGCGGTCAAGTGCTACGGCTACCTCTTGATAGTTGGGGGCTGATATCTGATACTTAGAAGCATGGATAGCATAGAACAGATCAGACAGTTTCGATTGGAAAAGGCCGAGAAGCTGCGAGCCCGCGGGGTCAACCCGTATCCCTCGGCCAGCGATCGCGATACTACGGTGGGGTATTTTGTCGAGAAATTCGACAAATTTATGCAAAATCAGAAAAAGGTGACATTGGCTGGTCGGATCATGGCTTGGCGCGAGTTTGGTGGCTTAACCTTTGCGGTGCTCAAAGATTACCATGGTGAGGTGCAGGTGATGTTTAAAAAAGATCATTTGGGCGATGAGGTTTATGCAGATCTGGGTTTGTTGGATCTGGGCGATATCGTGCAGGTAAGCGGAGCAGCGATGCTGACCAAAAAAGGCGAGCAGAGCCTGCTGGTAGACGCTGTACGAGTGCTGACCAAAGCTTTGCGCCCATTGCCCGATAGTTGGTACGGGTTTAGCGATCAGGAGGCTAGGTATCGCCAACGGTATTTGGATATGCTGATGAACCCAGCAGTAAAGCAGCGCTTTGTTACCCGGCACAAGATAGTGCAGAACATTCGTAATTTTTTATTGGAGCGCGGATACATAGAAGTAGATACGCCGGTATTGCAGCCAATGGCCGGTGGTGCACTGGCTACACCGTTCAAAACATATTACGAAGCGATAGATAGCGAGGCGTATTTGCGGATAGCCCCCGAGCTGTATTTGAAACGGTTGATTGTGGGGGGATTTGAAAAAGTGTTTGAATTTGCACGAGTGTTTCGTAATGAGGGAGTATCGACCCAGCATCTGCAAGATTTTACGATGTTGGAATTTTACGAAGCCTATGCAACCTACGAGGATCTAATGACAATGACAGAAGAGATGCTCGGCCGAGTAGTGCGCGAAGTATGGGGTGAGGAGATGCTGGTCAAGTTTGGCGATAAGCAGATCGACTTTAGTTTGCCGTGGCCACGCAAAAGCTTTCGGGAGCTGATTATGGATGAAGTGGGAATAGATACCGATCAACATGCCACCACAGAGAGCCTGACCAAGGCGATAGCCGATAAGGGGATCCGGCTCACTTTTGCCGGTACGGCTGGGCGAGGTAAGCTGATCGACGAGCTATACAAGGAAAAGGTGCGGCCTGGGTTGGTGAGCCCAATATTTTTGATCGACCACCCGCTCGACCTCTCTCCACTCGCCAAGCAAAAGGAAGATGAGCCAGAAAAAGTGCAGCGGTTTCAGCTAGTGGTAGCGGGGATGGAAATGCTCAACGCATTTTCGGAGCTAAATGACCCGATAGATCAAAAGCAGCGATTCGACCAGCAAGCACGCATGAAAGCTGAGGGTGATGCCGATGCGCATTCGGCGGACGATGATTTTGTAAAAGCGCTGGAATACGGCATGCCACCTACGGCCGGATGGGGGATGGGAGTCGACAGGCTGGTAGTGCTGCTCACCGATGCCGAGACGGTGCGGGAGGCGGTGTTGTTTCCGTTTGTCAAAGACAAGGTAGAGGAGTAAGGGCCCAGCTGGTTGACAACCAGCGCGTATCGTGGTAGAGTGTTTGAGCTGTAAAAAGCTGTTTTTGTAGTTTGACAACTATAAATTAGTGTAGGAGGGTTTGGTTTGAAGAGATCCGGAAAAATCGTGATAATCGTCGCGAATATCGATCGTGCCCTGACACAGTCGATCATCGACGGGTTCGGTGAGCGAAGTAATCAGGTGCGATCCCTGGACGGGGAGATCTTGAGCTTTCGGTTGAGCGAAGGCCAGCCGATCGACGCAGATACCGATGGCGTCGACATCTTGCTGGTGGTGAACTCGAGCATAGCGCTCGATCACCCGGCGAGATTCCGGGAGTGGCTTGATCGACAGGCCAAGGAGCATAATTGCAAAATTACGCTGCTGGCCTGGACTTCGAACGAGGACTGGGCCAAGGAGGTGCGGGCCGATCGCATTATTGCTGCGAAGAGCTCCTCAGATGTCGAAGTGCTGAAGCAGGCGATTCGCGAGTTCCTGATCCCGGAGGATGTACCCGATGGGAAGTAGGGATGAATCGGGAAGTCGGCGGTGGCCACCGGTGGCCAAACCAGTTGCGATCCAAATCTTGGGATCGAATGGAGAGATGGAAGCGGTGGAGATCCAACCCGATCTGCCCACCATCTTGTACCTTTTGGATGAAGGGGTCGCAGGCGAGGCTTAGGCCTCGGCGATCTTCAGTGGAGTAGTGATTGCGGCTGCCGTTTCGGTGGCCGCATTTTTATTTGTAATCGGTACCATTACGCGCTCGACTGTATCTTGGAGGTGTTGGAGTCTGGACGCTAGCTTGTGGCGATTGTGGAGGGGGGAATTGGCTACAGCTGCACGCCACTGGTCTAGCTGATTGGTAATACTGGCTACCAGCTCGGTGCCGCTGTGCATGCTGATAAATATTTCACGATCGATGGTAGAGGCAGGAGTGTCTGGATGCTCAGCTTTTTGGTGCTGGGATTCAGCTTGCCAGTAGCTACCCATCTGCTCGAGGGTGTCGGGGGAGTATCCCAGGACGATCAGAGGTGTATCGGCACCCAGCGCAAACTGCTTGGTAAAGGGGCTGCGGTATATGTGATTGCGGCGGAAGTGGCCGTGGGTTTTGGGTTCGGTCCGACCAAATAGATCGGATTGGATCCGGTCGACTTTTTGCTGATACAGGTCAGAATCGGCTGGGGCAGCGGTGACATCGAGGCCGATCACCAGCTCTTCGGCAGTATTTTTATTGAAAAGAATCAGGCGGGCGTCGATGCCGTCTTGGATATCGGTGAGTTTATCGGTGCTAGTAAATTTGATCTCCCAGCCAGCAGGTGGCTCGAAGATGGTGGCTTCGTTGATGGCGTAGGTGAGAAAGCGGGTGATGGCACGGCTATGGCCACCACTGCTCTCTAGGAAATTTTCGCGGTTGGCTTGCATGCGCTGGTAGTCTGGCTTTAGCCGCTTGGTGTAGTACTCGGTCCAGGCTTGTCCCTTGGTTTGGAGTCGCTCGTCTTTCGAGCGGCTAAGTGCGCCAATAGTTTGGGCTAGCTCGCCCACGGTTTGTTTAAAGCCGGCAGGGCCTGCAGCTTCCTCATCGGCCACTACGCTTTCTTGCTTGGCTAGGTGCAAAGCAAGCTCGCTGAGGCCAGATTTGGCTTCGTGGGATTCGGGGCGAGGGGAGGAGGGCTCGAAAGAGCCAAAGGAGGAGCGTTCGAGGGACATGTTTGTTTTGGTTTTTAAATTATTTTATTATAGCACATTTTATTCTTTTTGTCAATCTAGGTGTGGACACAGCGCGTACATGGGGCTAGAATGCTCCCAGTACCTTGAATCTGCTGGCGAGCTGATACGCGGAGCGTGATTATGGATGACGACACGAAAGCCGTGAAGGCTGTAATTGGTGCGATCGATGGGTTGCCTCGTGGTTTGGCTCACAACCTACGCGGAAAACTTAAGGTGGCGCTGCAAGCATTGGGTTGCAGGGAAAGCGTATTCCAGTTGCGGGCATGGGTGGGGAGCACTGCTCTGAGAACGAACCCGGAGCTGACTTTTGCGGAGCAACTGGAGATCTATGCAGAGAACGAAGTAGCCCAAGAAGCATTTTGGATAGCGCAGGAGCAGCTCTGCGCTATGGAAGAGATGGTCGCGCTTCATCCAATGCCTGCGTCCGAGGATCTTACATGTCATTGGTTCTATCTGAAGCCCGAGCTGGTGGTAGTGCTGGTCTTGCGCAAGTACTCTCTGGCTGACTATGCCGAGCTCATTTGCGGCGGAGACCAGCGCCCTGTACGGGCTACAGCCAAAGTCGGTGAGGGTGGGTAATACCCACCTTTTTTATTTGGGACAGTGTATAATTTGGAGGTATTGGATTTGAATCGTTCTATGCTCGATTTTCAGGATTTAGAAAACAATTTGGCGGAGTGGAAGGCAGCCCTAAAGCGCAAAGGGGCGGCGGTAGATTTGGATGCTATTTTGAGCTTGCGCCATAGAAGCGTAGAGCTGATGCAGCAGGTAGAAGCTTTGCGGGCCGAGCGCAATGTAGCCGCCAAAGCCAAAGACATCGAAGCGGGGAAAAAAGTAGCCGGAGCATTGAAGGAAAAGGAAGTAGCTTTGGGGGCATTAGAGGCCGAGCTAAATGAGCTAATAGCTAGCGTGCCCAATCTGCCATTGGCAGATGTGCCCGATGGAGGTGAGGATGACGGCCAAGTGCTAGAGAGTGTAGGGGTGCCACGCGAGGTCGAGCGACCAGCGGATCACATTACGCTTGGCACTAGCTTAAATATTTTGGATATTGAGCGGGGGGTCAAAGCAGCCGGTGCAAGATTTTATTATTTGAAAAACGAAGGGGTAGAGTTGGAGTTTGCTTTGGTCCGGTGGGTGTTTGATCTGCTCAAGAGCGAAGGGTTTGAGCTGCTACTGGGCCCACAGCTGGTCAACGAAAAAGTATTGGCTGCAGCCGGGTACTTGGGACAAGCGGCCGACGAGGTGTACAAAACGCAAGATGATTTGTATCTGATCGGTACCTCGGAGCAGAGCGTGTTGGCGTATCATATGGACGAAGTGATAGTGCCGGCCAAGCGGTATGCGGCGTTTTCGACCTGTTTTCGCCGCGAGGCGGGTAGCTATGGTAAAGATGTAAAGGGGATCATCCGGACGCACCAGTTTGACAAGATCGAGATGTTTTCGTTCGTCCGGCCCGAAGACAGTACGGCTGAGCATGACTTTTTGGTATCGTTGGAGGAAGAGATTTTGCGCAAGCTGGAGATCCCATATCAGAAGGTGCTGATAGCAGCGGGGGATCTGGGGATGTCGGCGGCGAAGAAAGTAGACCTAGAGAGCTGGATCCCGTCTCAGAGCAAGTACCGCGAGACGCATTCGTGTAGCAACTGTACCGATTGGCAGGCGCGACGGGCTAGCATCCGCTACAAGGCCGAGGACAAAAATGAGTTTGTACATACTCTCAATGGTACAGCCGTAGCAATTGGTCGCTTGCTGGTGGCACTGCTAGAAAATCACCAGCAGCCCGATGGCAGTGTGCAGGTGCCGGCTATTTTGCACCCATATTTGAGTTTTAAAGAAATCAGAGTAAAATCATAGATTCGTTATGCTGTGGGGGAGCTGATGCAGGTGCGAATTTGTTATGGCTAATTTTTTAGAAAAAATATTAGGAGATCCCAACGCCAAGGCGGTAGCTAAGCTAAAGCCGATGGTGGAGCGGGTCAATGGCTTGGAGGCCGATATCTCTCCGCTTAGCGATGAGCAGCTGCGCGACAAGACGGTGGCTTTTCGGGAACGGTTGGCCGCGGGTGCTAGCTTGGACGATATTTTGCCCGAGGCGTTTGCGGTAGTGCGCGAGGCGGCCAAACGCGTGCTGGGTGAGCGGCATTATGATGTGCAGCTGCTGGGTGGTATGGTGCTGCATCAGGGCAAGATCGCCGAGATGAAGACCGGTGAGGGTAAGACCTTGGTATCGACCCTGCCGGTGTACTTGAATGCGTTAGCAGGCAAAGGTGTGCACATAGTGACTGTAAATGATTACTTGGCCAAACGAGACGCAGAGTGGATGGGTCGGGTATATCAGTTTTTGGGTTTGAGTGTGGGCGTGGTGCTGCATGGTATGGATCATGCGCAGAAAAAAGAAGCTTACGCCGCAGACATTACTTACGGTACCAACAATGAGTTTGGATTTGATTACTTGCGCGACAACATGGCGCCAAGCATCGAGATGCAAGTGCAGCGCGGTGTGAGCTTTGCGATTGTCGATGAGGTAGACTCGATTCTAATCGACGAAGCCAGAACTCCGCTGATAATCTCGGCGCCTGATGTAGAGTCGACCGACAACTATCGTCGATTTGCTCAGGTGGCTACTCAGCTGATGCCGGCCGCAGATTTTACAGTAGACGAAAAGGCCAAGACGGCATTTTTGACCGAAGCCGGTATCGACAAGGTGCAAAAGATATTGGGAGTGAAAGATATGTACGAGTCCGGCGATGTAGTGCTGGCGCATCATATAGAGCAGGCGCTAAAAGCCCAGGCGTTGTTTAAGCGCGATGTGGATTATGTAGTAAAGGATGGTGAGGTGATGATCGTGGATGAATTTACCGGCCGGCTAATGCCGGGGCGGCGGTATTCTGAAGGGTTGCACCAGGCGATCGAGGCTAAAGAGGGCGTAGAGGTAAAGCGCGAGAGCAAGACGATGGCGACGATTACTTTTCAAAACTACTTTCGCTTGTACGACAAATTGTCCGGTATGACCGGCACGGCCAAGACGGAGGAAGAAGAGTTTTGGAAGATTTACGGACTAGAGGTAGTAACCATCCCTACTTATCGGCCGGTAGCGCGGGTGGATTTGAATGACCTGATCTATGCTACTCCCGATGCTAAGTTTCGGGCGGTGGTGGAAGAGATAAAGCAGCGGCACGCGGTGGGTCAGCCGGTGCTGGTGGGTACTATTGCTATCGAAAAGTCGGAGCGGATATCGGAGATGCTGCGACTAGATGGGATCCCGCACGAAGTGCTGAATGCCAAGCATCATGAGCGCGAGGCCGAGATTATCGTAGAGGCGGGGCACAAGGGGGCGGTAACGATTGCTACAAACATGGCAGGGCGGGGTACCGACATCAAGCTGGACGAGGATGCCAAGGCCGCGGGTGGTTTGCATGTGATTGGTACCGAGCGGCACGAGAGCCGACGGATAGACAACCAGCTGCGAGGCCGGTCGGGGCGGCAGGGCGACCCGGGGAGTAGCCAATTTTTTGTATCGATGGAAGATGATCTGATGCGGTTGTTTGGTAATACCGATCGGATCAAGAATATGATGAAGACCCTAAAGATCCCGGAGGATCAGCCACTAGAGCACAAGATGCTGACAGGGAGCCTGCAGACAGCACAGAAGCGGGTGGAGGGGCATAACTTTGATATACGGAAACGGGTAGTGGAGTATGACGATGTGATGAACAGGCATCGGGCGACTATTTATAATTTGCGCCAAGAGATCTTGGCTACCGGTGAGGTGCGCGATGAGGTGATGGAGTATGTGCTGACCGAGGTGGGTAATGCTGTGGCAGCCTTTGTGCCAGAAGCGCGCGATGCCTGGGATGTGGATGGATTGGCCGATACGGTCAATGTGATCTTCCCGATCAGTGATGAATTAAAGGCAGAGATCAAGGGAGCGGCCAACCGGCAGGCGATTTTGGATCGGTTGATGCTAGAGGCCGCTACACAGTATGAAGCTAAGGAAAAAGAAGCAGGAGCGGAAGCATTTCGGCAGGCGGAGCGAGCAGTGTTGTTGCGGGTGATTGATATCCTGTGGGTGGAGCATTTGGATGCCATGATGAAATTGCGCGAAGCGATTGGCTTGCATGGGTATGGTCAGCGGGATCCGCTGGTGGAGTACAAGCAAGAAGGCTACGAAATGTTTCAGCGGTTGCAGGCTGCGATTGGCCACGATGTAGCGCGGTTGATTTACAAAGTGAAGATTGTGAATACGCAGGGCGCTGATCGAGAACCTGTATCTCGTCATTCTGAACTTGTTTCAGAATCTCAGATTCCGGATCGAGTCCGGAATGACGACATGAAAGAATCAGGCCCCACGGAGCCAACCGGAGATTTTGAAGATGAAAAGAAAGAGCTGAAGCAAGAGCGGGTAAGTGAGGGGGCGAATGTGTATGCTGACCGTAGTTCTTCCGAGCCTGCCCGCGAATCCCGAGATCCTTCGACTGCGCATAGCTCCGCTCAGGATGACAAAATCGCCGCGGTGCGTGACCCCGAAGACAAGAATGATAAGATCGGGCGCAATGACCCCTGCTGGTGTGGGAGCGGGAAGAAGTTTAAGAAGTGTCATGGGGCGTAAGGGATAGGGAGTATCCTAGTATCCTAGTAAGCTAGTGACCTAGTGTATGAAAGCGGCCGAGAGGCCGCTTTTCTTTATGTATGCGCTGTTCTGGCGCAGCCTACCTCCGGCAGGCAGGCAGGCTCAATGACAAGCGGGTGACGGTGGAATGATAAAGATAAGAATATTGTTTCCCCGAGGGACCGAGGGGATTCATCGATGTAATAAAACAATCTTCTTGTATTAACGCCAAGGTACTCCCTCAGTTCTTCGGGAAGACAACCTTTGTACTTTTTTAATCCCTTGTTCTTACTAGGTTACTGAGTTACTAGGATACTAGTCTACTGGTTTCTGCTATGCTGGAGCTATGACCCAAGAGCAGCTGGCGGAATACAATCAGATGCGGCAAGAGATATTGGCTCGCGCCACCATGCATCATCAGCAGTTGGTGTACGCGGTAGGGCTGCAGTTTGTGGGCGCATTATTCTTGATCTGGTTGGTCTCTACTGGAGCGGAGTGGCCTTTGATCGAGCTATTCCTACTGGCGGTGCCGATTGCTTTTGCTGGGCTGGCTTTTAATTATCAGGCCAACCAAGCCACGATGGAGTCGGTGGCCAAGTATCTGAATCAGCAATACGGCAGCGCGGGGCTGAAGTGGGAGGAGTTTTTTGGCCGAGAGAAGGCCAAGAATCAGTTGATTAGCTTTGCCAAAGCGTTGCCGATGGTGTGGGTGCTTGCTATCCCGTTGGTGATCTGGTCGACTATGGGCTGGCCAGCAGATGGGTTGAACTCTGCTTTGTTGGCGATCGATCTGGTTTTGGTGGTGCTGGTGCTGATAAATTTTAAATATAAAGTTGGTAAATAGACTCATATGGATGAACAACGGCCAAAGGTTGGGGTAGGGGTGGTGATCTTGAAAGAAGGCAAGATCCTGCTGGGCAAGCGCTTGAATGCTCATGGTGAGGGTGGGTATGCTGGCCCGGGTGGACACCTGGAATACATGGAGAGCTTTGCGGATTGTGCCAAGCGGGAAACCCTGGAGGAGTGTGGGGTAGAGATAGAGAATGTCCGGTTGCTGTGTTTGTCGCATGTGACCCAATATGCTCCGCATCACTTCGTCGATATAGGAGTGGTGGCGGATTGGAAGGGGGGAGAGCCCCAGACCCTGGAGCCCCATAAATGTGCCGGGTGGGCGTGGTACGATCTGGACGATTTGCCCCTGCCTTTGTTTGGCTCGGAGGGTAAATACATCGAAGCGCTTCGTACCGGGCAGGTTTATCACGACACGATAGAAGAAGTACTTGTAGGAGCTTAGAATTTTTATTCTATATCACAAAATGCTTTGTTTGTCAATAGGCTATAGGTGATTTATGCTGTAAGCGTCTTGTTGGTGCCTCCAGAAGGGGGACTGGAGTTTTATGGCTCTGGTAGCGGAAAATGTTGACAAAAGTAGGGTTTTGGTCTACACTTGGGTTATTGAGCTGAGTAGCTCATTTGTAAGTCACAACTAAAATGATTAGACCCAGGGGGTGGGTTGATTTTTGTTCGTGGCACTAACAATTAGGAGAATGACAAAAGACATTTGCTGATGTCGGACTGTTTCATGCTTATCCTATGTCTTGCTCATCGTTCTGGTGATGCAGAGGTTTTTGAACTGGAAGTTTTTGAATTTATTTTTAAGGGCTTCAATTTAAGGGACAATGCCTTCTCTTCACTGGAATGATGAGCAAGAAGTCGCGATCTTGCTCTTGATTAAAATCTGGGGCAAGGCCCCGACGAAGGAGAAAGAGTATGACGATGCTAGGAAGCTTCGTCGGGGCCAAGGTCTCGACCCGCTTTTTGTCGATAATCGCCGCGCTTTTGCTGCTGGTGATCATGTGTTCTTGCGGAGGGGGTGGAACGGAGATCGTAGTCGAGGAGCCCGATGTAACAATCGAGCGACCAGCTGCCACTATCCGGATTCCTGCTTACCGCGGAACGCCGCAGGTGCGGCACAAGTCTGCCAACAAGTACCTAGATGGTACTCTGCAGTCCATGAAGGGACGACCCGAGTTTTCGGACTCTGTGGAAGTTCTGATGGAGCTGTGTGTGGCCATCGTTCCTGATGCTTCGGCACCGGGAGGATTCAGAGGTCTGTACGAGTGGCTGCCTGTGACAAATTCGACAGCTGACATGCTGACGGCAACGGGCTCTGTATCGGTTCCTGTTATTCAGGATCTCTCGTCTTTATTGGGAGATACCTCACTGGCATGGAACAGCGATACATATCAGTTCGACTGGGATAACCGGCGATTTGATAACGGAACTTACCGGCGGGAGACTACTGTCGGCATCAACGAAGATGCACTGACTTATTATGTTTGCGATGAGATTCTTGGCCTGGACATGTCCAGCCAGGACATCATCGTGAATGTGAATGTGAGTGTGAATGTCGATGTTCAGCAGAACAACAACGGTTTCATTGAGGGACTGTTTGGTGGTTTGGCGGGCGGAGGAATTGTAGCTGCAATGCTATCCACTGCTTGCCCCGAGGGCAGCTCTGGTTATGATGTCGGCATCGATAATGGTACTCAGACCACTCCGCCGCCGGTTCAGGCAATCCTGAACTGGACGGTGCCTGCGGAAGCAACACCCAGTAGCAACTTTAGTGTTGCTATTGTGAGCACTTGCCCGAAGGGCTGGGTGCTCAAGCATGGTTCGATTACTCTGGCTTCTGGTCAGGGGAATAAGACCGTGCAGGTGACGATGGTGGGTACTGGGTCTATGACTCTGACACTCACTGATGGGTGTGGCAACTCGTTGACAGCAACGGTAAATCCGAAGCTGAAGGTGCTGTACCCGCCCATAGTCGAGCTGACTGCCAATCCGCCGAGTGGCGTTGCTCCCTTGTTCGTGACTTTCACGGCCATTGCGAGTGACCCCGACGGTGGGGCGATTCAGTCCTACCAGTGGGATTTCAACGGCGATGGTACCTACGATCAGAACACCGGCACTAGCCCGACGGCCACTACTACTTACACCACGGTTGGTGTACGGACTGTAGTCGTGCGGGTAACCGACGACGAATTGCAGAGTGCGACAGACAGCACGACTGCGACGGTGACTGCTCCCACCCAGCAGGTGACCTACACGCTTTTCGTGGCGGGTACCAAGGGTTCACTGGAAGAAGGCGAAATGTGGTCAGTCGATGAGACTGGCTCACAGATCGTGAATATCTTCGAGTGGCGGGGGAGCGATGGATCCAAAGTGAGCATCTCCAGTGCGAGTGTTCAGGTTCTGTCGGAGTTGCCGGTGTGGTGCTATTACGAAAATGGCAGCTACACGACGGAGCTCAAGACGGCCTTTTGGAGCCAGCCCAATGATCCCGATGTCGAGGATGTTGGCAATATGTTCGTAGAGCCGGGTATCTACGACATCACTTTCCAGGTACCGGCTCACGCTTCTGGAGCTGACAATACTCGATTCTTTCGGCTCGAGGTTCTCGACCGGCCAGACTTCCCTTAGGGAAGTGCACCCTGTTCTTTAATCGCTTCGGAGCGTTCGCCAATATGGCGGGCGCTCCGGGGCCTGGTTTTCTTTCTTTTTCCTGTCCTTCTACTGTATCTAAACCTTTCCCCCCAGAATGTTTAGATCGGTAGGGGGACAGGGCAAAGAAACCCCTAGCTTAGTAAGTAATCATTAATTGGGAGGTGTTATGAGTATATTTAAGACAGTAGGTCTCAGTACCTATTATCGTTTTCGGAGGATGTCCAAAGCTTTTCGTAACTGGAAGAGGTTTGGAGTTGTTGTATTTGGTAGCATGTTTTTGGCTGCCAATGTGTTGGCTCCTGTCATGGCTAGTGCCTCGACGGATCTGACTTATCTTTATATTGATCCTGCATCCATCTCGGTAAAGGCTGGCCAAAGTTATCAGTTTGGGTACGAAGCTTTTGATGGTTCTTGGAGCCCAGTACAGGTGAACCCGGTATGGACAGTCACAAAGTCCGAAGCCGGAAGCATCTCTGCCAATGGCTTGTTTACCGCTAGCAGCCAGACCGGCACCTATAATGCTGCCGTGAAGGTGACTGCTGGCGCTATGTCTGCCTATGCTAAGGTGGTGGTGTTGAACAACGATGTTGTAACCGATCCTGACGACGATAACGGTCAGGGTGGTGATGACGATGTTGATCCTACTCCTATCAACCCAAGTACCTCCAAGCTTACTTACTTGTATGTGGACCCTCCTGCTATCTCGGTAGAGAAGGGGAATACTTATCAGTTTACTGGTCGGGCTTATGACCAGAATTGGCAGTCGATGCAGGTGCCTTTTACTTGGAGTATCAACAAAAATCAGTCTGGTAGCGTATCCGCCAACGGATTGTTTACTGCTAGCCAGGAGAAGGGTACCTATGAGAATGCCGTAAAGCTAACCTCCGGTAACTTGTCGGCTTATGCTCGTGTGGTTGTGTACGGTGACGATCCTCAGGTTGTGAATTGTGAGCTTTTCCAGATTCAGCCTAATGTGAGTGAGATTACCTTGCCATTGGTTAATGGTATTGCGACTCATGACTTTAGCGTGATTGCTAGGGATTCTCAGGGTACAGTGGTACCGGTGACCAACCTGCATTGGAGTTTGAGCCACAACAGCGTGGGTCAGATCGCAGTGATTGGAAGTCAGGCTGTGCGCTACACCGCAACTCAGGCCGGACAGGCTAATTTGGTTGCTAACGGTGTTGCGTGCAACACTCCGTTTACCGATGGTGTCTTGATCAATGTGATTGGATCTCCCGATCGGCTCTTGTTGAGTGTGGACATCAAGCCAGATCACCCAACCATTATGGCGGGTCAGTCGATGCAGTTTACTGCTACGGCTTACGACACAAATGGTCAGGTTATCAACCCTGCCACCGAAGCTGTCACTTTCGAGTGGACCTTGGTAGGGGCCGGTAGCGGATTGGGCAGCTTGGCTAATACTTCGGGTCAGACTACTACTTTCTTGAGTCGTTCCGATGTATCTGGTACTTTCTTCAACTTCTTGAAGGTACGCGCTGTCTATAAGGGTGTTTCGGCTGAAGCTACTGAATCTATTACGATTAATCAGCTGACTGTACAAGAAGTCTTCAGCCATGTGGTGGCAACTGTAGATCGCAATCCGATCAACACTCACGACTCGACCTTGGTACGGGCTCAGGCCTACAACAACCTAGGTCAGGCAATCGCCAATTGTTCTTACAGCTGGAGCCAGCTGAACGGTGTTGGATCTTTGGCCCAGCCAACCGATCAGCAGGTGGTAACCTTTGCTTCGCAAAGCATTACCGGTAGCTCCAACCTACGGGTACATGCTACTTGCTTTGGTACCACCAAGAGTGCAGATGTGTCGGTGAGCGTAGTGGGTCAGGCAGCTTTGACTGTACAGATCACCCCAGATCCGATGTATACCACTCCAAACACCAATGTGACCTTTACAGCTCGCGCTTTTGAAGGCAACACCGAGGTGACCAACAACACCAACTTCCACTGGAGCATGATCAACGACAATGCTGGTGATATCACTAGCACGCCGGATAATCTTGCTCGGGTACGGACTGGTAGTCAGCTTGGTACTTTCTCTGGTGCTATCCAGGTAACTGGTACGCATTCGGGGATGACTGGTGTAGATAGTGCTACTATCGTGATCCAGCAGGGCGATACAGATGTGCAGATCGGAACTTCGTTTGTGGGTAGTGTGGATACTCGCGGTACGGCTGTGTGTACCGACGATGTGATTACTTATGTCATCACCTTGTCGAACAATCAGCCAAACTTGATCCATGGTCTGCGCTTGACCACGGATGTACCAACCACGACCAACTTTGTGTCGGCG